>CAVFMZ010000056.1:0-17567 GCA_963623675.1 Firmicutes bacterium CAG:176
CCTTTAACATTCATTGTATATACCTCTTGTATTCATTAGATTTTTACCAACTTGCCGGTCAGTAATAATCTAAATTTACTTGAGGTATTTTTTTGTGTCAATCTCTTGACCTATTTAAAGTATACAGGAAGCTTTCATAGTCTATTCGTAATAGACCGTTCTTTTTCCTTAGTCTACTATAGATAGACCGCTATGTCAATTCGAAATTCAGGAAAGCAAAAACGCCTGCGGTTACCCGCAGACGCTTCTCGTTCTGATTTTCATATTTATCTCAGAAAAATCTTATATACATCATTAAACAGAATCAGTACCATCAATCCCATGAGCACTACAAATCCAAGGAAATGTACCATGCTCTCTTTCTCCGCCGGAAGTGCTTTTCCCCGGATGGCTTCAATGATCAGGAATACCAGCCGTCCGCCATCCAATGCGGGAATGGGAAGAAGGTTCATGACGCCCAGGTTGACGCTTAAGAGGATGGCCATCATGAGCATATTCATGGCGACGTAGAACCAGCCGTCCGGGCGGGATTCTTGATAAGTCTCGCCGATGGCATCCACGATACCAACCGGACCGGACATTTCATTTAATCCCACTTTTCCGCGCACCAGCATGGAAAGGCTCTCTATGGTCGCTTTCATCCAATAACGGACTTCCGCCGCGCTGTAACCTAACACCTGAATCACATTTCCTTTGGTGCGGTAATTGGCTTTGGAAAAACCGTAGAGATAGGAACCATTTTCACTCTGAAGCGGTGTCAGGGTCACTTTGTAGCTCTCACCGTCTCTTTTATAAGTCACCTCTGTGGTCTGTCCCTGATGAAGGGTACTGTAGAGGCTTACTTCCCGGTACAGGAAGGTATGGCTGCCGCCGATGCTGGTGATCTGGTCACCGTCCTCGATGCCTGCTGCTTCTGCTGCAGACCCGGGGATGACATTGATCACCGTGCTGTCATAGCCCACGCTGCCGACGATTACCAGCGCCATCAGATAGGCCAGGATAAAGTTGAAGATAGGGCCTGCCGCCACTACGGAAATCCGGGTCCAGACGGAAGCCATCTGAAAGGAATGTTCATCATCCGCCCCCGGTATTTCACGAGATTGTCTTACAGGCCAAACATCCTTGCTATTCTTCTCTTCGGGATCTTCTCCCAGCATCAGACAGGAACCGCCAAATGGGAACAGCTTCAGGGAATACCGGGTTCCGCCCCATTCGTGACTCCAAAGTCTTGGTCCCATGCCAAGAGAAAATTCCACTACGTCAATACCACCCCTCTTCGCCAGGAGAAAATGTCCCAGCTCATGGAACAGTACAATGGCGCTGAAAATAATCAGTGCAAAAATGATACTCAATCTACCACCTGCTCTCAATCAGTTCATAGGTTGCCGCTTCTGTCTCCAGAATCTGCTCGACCGTCGGATTTGCGGTCACTTTGTGCTGTTCCATGCAGCTTCCGATAATTTCCGGAATATCCAGGAAACCGATCTTACGATCCAGGAATTTGGCTACCGCACGCTCATTGGCTGCGTTGTAGACCGTCGGCATGGTGCCGCCTGCTGCCGCTGCGTCAAAGGCCAATTTAAGTCCCGGGAAATTCTCCATATCCGGCTTCTCAAAAGTAATCTGGTTCAGCATCCAGAAATCCAGACGGTCGCCCGGCAGATGCCGGCGGTTCGGATAATACAGTGCATACTGGATCGGAAGCTTCATATCCGGTGTACCCAGCTGTGCAATGACTGCGCCGTCCACGAACTCTACCATGGAATGAATAGTACTCTTTGGCTGTACCACGATCTGAATATCTTTCGGCTCCACACCGAACAACCAGCGGGCCTCCATCATCTCCAGTCCCTTATTGACCAGGGTTGCAGAGTCAATGGTAATCTTTCTTCCCATAGACCAGTTGGGATGCTTCAATGCATCTTCCACCTGGACATTTTTCAGATCTTCTTTCTTCTTGCCGCGGAACGGGCCGCCGGATGCAGTCAGAAGGATTTTCTTCAGCTGCTCCTTATGCTCTCCGTTCAGACACTGGAAAATCGCACTGTGCTCACTGTCCACCGGAAGAATCTTCACATGGCACTCTTCTGCCAGCGGCATGATGATGTGTCCTGCGGTTACCAGAGTCTCTTTATTTGCCAGCGCAATGTCTTTTCCTGCTTTCATGGCTGCGATGGTGGGCCGGATACCGATCATGCCCACGATGGCTGTGACCAAAATCTCAGATACCGGATCCGTTGCCACTTCCAGAAGGCCATCCATGCCGGATACCACTTTCACCGGAAGATCCTTTACCCGGTCTCTTAATTCTTTTGCTTTTTCTTCGATCCACATGGCTGCCAGAGCCGGATGGAACTCACGGATCTGTTTTTCCATCAGATCTACATTTCCGCCTGCTGCCAGTGCGGTAATCTGAAGATCTCCATTCTCCCGTGCCACTTCCAGGGTCTGGGTACCGATAGAACCTGTAGATCCTAATATTGCTACTTTCTTCATCGTTCTTCTCTCCTGTAGAATCTCCAATTAATGGTTAAAATATAATGCCAGAATATAAATCATGGGCGCAGTCACAATGACGCTGTCAAACCGGTCCAGAATACCACCATGTCCCGGAATGAGCGTTCCGTAATCCTTAATTCCATGCTGTCTCTTCACCGCAGACGCCGCCAGATCACCGATCTGGGATGCCGCTGCTCCCACTCCGCAAATGATACCGTAAAGTCCCGGATCTCCATCTGCCAGCGCTCCGAACAGTGCACCGAGAAGTGCAGCACCCACCACGCCGCCGATAGCGCCCTCGATAGATTTCTTCGGGCTTAACACCGGAGCCAGTTTGTGTTTTCCAATGAGTACACCAGTACAGTACGCGCAGGTATCACATCCCCAGGCGCTTAAGAAAATGAGCCATACCAGCTGAAAACCATCTTCCAGTATCCGGGTCTGATAAATAAAGCTTAACATGACCGGCACATACAGAATGCCAAAATAGGCTTCTGTAATCTTCTGCGTATCGTATTTCGGAAAAGAAAATACATAAGCCGCCAGAAACATCAAAAGTGCAATGACCATGGTCATCCACAGATTCTCTTTTCCCGCCGGAGCGCCGCCGCAGACAATCCACTCCAGAAATACCCACATCGCTGTCCCGATCATTCCGAGCCACCAGAGCAGGTCATTTTTCTGAATGTCCAGTGCCCGGTAAAATTCATGCAGTCCCACGAATCCTGCCAGCGTCACGGCAATCCAGAGCGGCCAGCTGCCATAGGCACAGGTCACAAGAATAATGGCTACCAGAAGGATACCGCTTCCCAGTCTGGTTAAAAATGCTTTCATTCTTCCTTCACTCCCCCATAACGACGGTCTCTGCCGTTATATTTTTCAATGGCTTTTTCCAGTTCTGCCTTATCAAAATCAGGCCACGGCACATCTGTAAAATAGAATTCCGTATATGCCAGCTGCCACATAAGATAATTGGACAGACGCAGTTCGCCGCTGGTACGGATCAGAAGATCCGGGTCCGGAATGCCTGCCGTATCCAGATGGTCAGAAATGGTCTCCTCCGTAATATCTTCCGGACGGATTCCCTCCTCCACAATCTTCGTTACGGCTCTGCGGATCTCATCACGGCTTCCGTAGTTGATGGCAATGGTAAAATTCAGGCCATCCTGATCTTTGGACTCTTCTTCCAGTTTGGCAATGCTGTCCTGAATATCCTGTGCCAGCCCGGTCTTGTCACCGATGACGCGGACTTTCATATGATTTTTCTTTGCAGTCTTGACGCAGGTCTTCATATAATTGCGAAGCAGGGTCATAAGCGCGTCTACTTCGTCCTTGCTGCGCTTCCAGTTTTCTGTGGAAAAAGCATACACGGTCAGATATTTAATCCCCATATTATATGCGTCTTCACAGATTCTCTCCACATTTTTCGCACCCTGGACATGTCCGTAATTACGGGGCATTCCTTTTGCTTTCGCCCAGCGTCCGTTACCATCCAGAATAATGGCCACATGCTGCGGAATCTTCATCGTTTTTCATCCTCCACATTTCCTTAAAACGTATTTTAGGCTGCCGCCGGGAAGAAAGCGCAATACTTCCACGCTTTCTCCATTCCGACAGCAGCCTCCCTCACCGCATGCCTTATACGGTCATAATCTCTTTTGTCTTCTCTTCAATGGCTTTGTCGATGTCAGCAATGTATTTGTCCGTCATCTTCTGCACCTTGGTCTCCAGATCTTTCTGATCATCCTCGGTCAGCTCATTGTTCTTGTTCATTTTCTTGAATGCTTCGTTTGCATCACGGCGGATGTTACGGATAGCGACCTTTGCCTCGTCACCTTTCTTCTTTACATCCTTTGCCAGCACCTTTCTGCGCTCCTCGGTCAGCTCCGGGAATACCAGACGGATGGAAGAACCATCGTTGGTCGGGTTAATACCCAGCTCAGAAGTCATGATTGCTTTCTCGATCTCTTTGATCATTTTCTTTTCCCACGGCTGAATCTGGATAATTCTTGCCTCCGGAACGGAAATGTTTCCAACCTGCTGCAGCGGGGTCGGTGTTCCGTAATAATCTACTTTGATCTTATCCAGTACATGCGGGTTGGCACGTCCTGCACGGATTGCTGCCAGATCTCTTCCCAGCGCCTCGTAGGATTTGGTCATTTTGCTCTCATATACCTGTAATCTCTCGTCCATCAATAAGTCCTCCCTTTAAACCGTTACTTTCGTTCCGGAAAATTTTCCTTTTAATGTATTCACAATGCTGTTCTCTTCATTTAATCCGAATACCATCATAGGCATCTTATTCTCCATGCACATAATGGAAGCGGTCAGGTCCATAACCCCAAGCTTCTGGTCAATGACCGTCTGGATGGAAATCTCATCATATTTCTTTGCATCCAGGTTCAGCTTCGGATCGCTGTCATAGATACCGTCAACTGCTTTTGCCAGCAGAATGACATCTGCTTCAATTTCAATAGCTCTGAGCGTTGTGGTGGTATCCGTAGAGAAATACGGATGTCCGGTTCCGCCTGCAAAGAAGGTTACCACGCCGTTCTCCAGGCACTCCACTGCTGCGTCCTTGGTGAACATCTCTGCCATGGGACCCATGGTAAACGGGGTAAATACTTTCGTCTTCATGCCGACACTGCGGAAAATCTCAGATACATAAATGCAGTTCATAACCGTTGCCAGCATTCCGATCTGGTCAGACTTGGTACGGTCAATGTTCTCGCTGGTTCTTCCACGCCAGAAGTTGCCGCCGCCGATGACAACACCTACCTGTACGCCGCTGTCGCAGACTTCCTTTACCTGTTTTGCCACCTGTACGCAGGTTGCCTCGTCAAAACCGGTGTGCTTCTCGCCTGCGAGAGCCTCACCGCTCAGTTTCAGTAATACACGCTTCATATAGCACCTCTATCGTTTCTTTGCGGTACAGTTTGCATACTTTCACCGTCCGCTTACTCTGTCAACACTTTACCATAGATTCCCCATTTATGCAAGCTGATCGGAATCCAGAAGAATGGTAAACGGTCCATCATTTAAAAGCTCTACTTTCATATCCGCACCGAACTCTCCGGTCTCCACGGTTTCTACCTGCTCCCGGCACTTTGCAATGATATATTCGTACATTTCATTTGCCATATCCGGCTTTCCTGCCTTGATAAAGCTGGGGCGGTTGCCATGCTTGCAGTCCGCATACAGGGTAAACTGGGAAATCAGAAGGAGACTTCCACCTACCGTATGTAAATCCAGATTGGTTTTGCCGTTCTCATCCTCAAAAATGCGGAGACCAAGCAGCTTTTTCACCATTTTATCTGCGGTTTCCCTGGTATCCTCGTTGGACACACCGATCAGCACCATAAATCCCTGTCCGATCTTTCCAATGACAGTTCCATCCACAGTCACGGATGCGTGGGTGACTCTCTGTACTACAAATCTCATGTTATTTATTCTCCTTTATCTCCTGTTACTTTCTCAGGTCAATGCCCTGCGCCAGCACCTCCTGGCAGAGCCTCCCCACCGGAAGCCCTACCACGTTATTATAATCTCCTTCAATGCCGGACACATAAGCCGCAAACAGTCCCTGAACACCGTAAGCGCCGGCCTTATCCATGGGTTCTCCGCTCGCCACATAGTCCCGGATCTGTTCCTCTGTCATGGGATAAACATGCACATGGGTGGTCTCCGCAAAACAGAGTTCTTTTTCCTGCGTTCCATCCCGCAAAATGACGGTCACTCCGGTCAGTACCTGATGAGAACGTCCCTGCAGCATCCGGATCATCCGCACAGCATCCTCCTCATCTTTCGGTTTTCCCAGAATTTCATGGTCGGCTGCAACCACTGTATCTGCTCCAATCACCACATCTCCGTCGATCCGCGCTGCCACTTCCCGCGCTTTCTGCCGGGACAGCTCTTTCACCGCCTCCTCCGGCACCGTGGTGGTAATGATTTCTTCTCCTTCTGCTTTCACGATCTCAAATGAAATTCCGACCTGTGTCAGCAGTTCCTTCCGTCTCGGTGAGCCGGAAGCAAGTATAATTTTTCTCATAGATTTCTCTCCTCGTAACTGTTACCGCTATTCAGTGTACCAAGTCCCGGCTCAGAATGCAATCCATAATCCGTCACTCTTTTGCAAACGGATTTTGATAGGAAGCCAGTTCCCCCAGTTCTTCCTGAATCCGCAGCAGCTGATTATATTTTTCCGTCCGTTCTGCCCTGCAGGGAGCTCCCGTCTTGATCTGTCCGGCACCCACCGCTACGGCAAGATCTGCGATCATGCTCTCGCTAGTCTCCCCACTTCGATGGGAAATAATCGTCCGGTATCCTGCCCGGTGCGCCATATGGATGGCATCCAGTGCTTCCGTCAATGTACCAATCTGATTCAGTTTAATCAAAATGGCATTGGCTGCACCCAGCTGAATCCCGCAGGCAAGCCTCTTCGTGTTGGTCACAAAGAGATCATCCCCCACCAGCTGAAGTTTCTCTCCCAGCCGCTCTGTCATGAGCTGCCAGCCATCCCAGTCATCCTCGGACAGACCGTCCTCCACGGAAACCAGGGGATATTTTTCCGCCAGTTCTTCATAGTAATCGATGAGTTCTTCCGCACTTCTGCTCACCAGATGGCCGCTTTCTTCCGCCTCGCCCGGAAATTCATACCGGCCGGTCTTCTCGCCCACCAGCTCGCTGGCTGCCGCATCCATGGCAAATACAAAATCCGTTCCCGGCTCGTAGCCCGCTTCCTCCACGGCCTCTTTCAGATACCAGAACGCTTCCTCAGCATTTTTCAGATCCGGGGCAAATCCGCCTTCGTCTCCTACTGCTGTGGACAGACCTTCTTTTGCAAGCAGCAGTTTTAATTTATGATACACTTCCACGCCCATGCGAAGCCCTTCCCGAAAACAGCAGGCCCCTACCGGCAGAATCATAAACTCCTGAAAATCCAGAGAATTGGCAGCATGGCGCCCACCATTCAATACATTCATCATGGGAACCGGCATAACATCCGTCCGGATACCGCCTAAATACTGATAAAGAGGCACGCCCAGCGCTGCTGCCGCTGCCTTTGCCACCGCCATGGATACTGCCAAAATAGCATTGGCTCCCAGATTGGACTTATTTTCCGTGCCGTCCGCATCGTTGAGCAGATGATCAATGTATCCCTGGTTCAGCGCATTTTCCCCAAGCAGTACATTGGCAATCTTCGTATTGACATTGGAAACGGCTTTCTCCACACCAAGTCCCAGAAAACGTTCCTGTCCGTCTCTTAGTTCCACTGCTTCAAACCGACCGGTGGATGCACCTGACGGAACCGACGCCCTGCCCTTGTGGACGCCGTCCAGCACAACCTCCGCTTCCACCGTAGGATTTCCCCTGGAGTCCAGGATTTCTCTTGCATAGATATAGGTGATTGGCAGGTATAAATTCATAAAAAAAGAACCTCCTCATACTGTTTTTGTTAGTATGAGCAGGTTCTTCTGCTTCTATTCCGGTTTGGATTACTCAGCGGCAGTCAGGAACTCAGACTTCACATAGCCTTCTTTTCCATCCTGTCCGGTGCAGCGGATCTGTACCCATTCCTGAGATGCATCACCAACAACCTCTACAGTCTCACCGCTGACCACTTTGGTTACGATGCTGCTGTCTGTGCTGGCTTCGCTGCGGACATTGACAGAACCTGCATTTACCTTCATGGTCACAGTCTCCGGCTCTGCAGGTTCTTCCTCTTCAGCCGGCTGTTCTTCTTCCTCAGTCTCCTCGGAAGAAGCATCAGTTTCTTCCTGCTGATCCTCTGCCTCACTGCTGTCATCAGAGCTGCTGTCACCATCACCACGGATGACCAGTTCTGCATCGCCTTCCTGGTTATCCTCTGCCTCCTGTTCAGTGGATACGGCTGCTCCATTTCCTTTGCTCTTGTCCAGAAATGTTTTCACGCCAAATCCAACTACTGCGATAATGACGATTGCAAGAATTACGCCTACGATCACCATCTTCCGGTTGTCATCTTCCAGATCCCAGTCATAACGATCATCATCCCCATCGTCATCCTCGTCGTCCTCGTCGTCTTCATCATCCTCGTCGTCAACGTCGTAGTCGTCATCATCCTCGTCGTCAACTTCTTCGTCGTCATCCTCCTCCGGTTCTTCTACCACCGGAGCTGCTTTTTTCTTCTTTGGATTCTCAGGCTCTACTTCCACATCTGCTACAAAATAATCGAAATCATCTGCTTTTGCAGAAGCTTCCTCTGCCTTTATGCCTGCAGCGTTTGCCGCATGCTCATAAACACTGTCTACCCACTGGTCAGATTCGGCAGTCAGTACCTGACGGAATGCTGCCGCAATCAATACTCTCCAGTCACTGGTATATGCTGCTGCGCTTTCCGGCTGATTTTTGGTCAGATTCGGCAGAAGGGTCTTCACCTTTCCAAGCTCCGTCTCTACCTTTTCCTCCGGAAGACCAAAGGTCTCGGAAATCTCTTTTCCGGAAAATTCATCCTGGAAGGACATCATCAGAAGAATTCTGTGCAGAAGCGGCAACGCAGCCGGAACTGCTGCCAGTGTACTCTTCTCGCAGTGCTGGCCTTTTACCTGTGCACTGAGCAGATGATGATATACCTTTCTCATTTCCTGATAATATTTCTGCCAGAACCAGTGCTCCGGTTGCTCCGGAATCACCAGATCCCCTGCATTTTCAAAAAGAGCAGTATAAAAGGTCTCCATGAAATCTGCAGCCTGCTTCTCGCTCTGAAGAATCAGCAGGTTTCTGCAATATACATCCTCATATGTTGCATCATATAACTTGCGGTATCCCTGGTGCTCCCCTTTTCCCAGTTCTTCCAGGGCACGTCTCATCTCAAGTATCATAAAAAACTCCTACCTTATTTTACAAGCAGAGATTTTCCTGTCATCTCTGCAGGCTGTTCCATTCCCATCAGCTCCAGAAGGGTCGGGATAATGTCTGCCAGGCATCCACCCTCACGCAGTTTGTATGCCGGATCTGCATTTACCAGAATAAACGGAACCGGATTGGTGGTATGTGCGGTATACGGCTCGCCGGTCTCATAATCTACCAGCTGCTCTGCATTTCCATGGTCTGCACAGATAAACATCTGTCCGTCTACTTCTTTCAGCGCTGCGACTGCTTTTCCTACGCACTCATCGACTACTTCGATGGCTTTGATTGCTGCTGCCTCTACTCCGGTATGACCTACCATATCCGGGTTTGCAAAGTTGATGATGATTACGTCGTATTTATCAGAACGGATTGCTTCGCACAGACGGTCGCATACTTCGTAAGCGCTCATCTCCGGCTGCAGGTCATAGGTTGCAACCTTCGGGGATTTTACAAGGATACGATCCTCTCCCTCGTTCGGCTGCTCGACACCGCCGTTGAAGAAGAAGGTAACATGTGCATATTTCTCAGTCTCAGCAATACGGGCCTGGGTTTTGCCATGAGCTGCCAGGTACTCGCCGAAGGTATTGTGAAGTTCTACTTTTTTAAATGCAATAATGGTATTCGGAATGGTTGCATCATACTGAGTGAAACATACATAGGTCAGATCCAGCTTTTTCTCTCTTGCAAAGCCGTCAAATTCATCTGCACAGAATGCTCTGGTGATCTCTCTTGCACGGTCCGGACGGAAGTTGAAGAAAATAACGGAATCTTTGTCCTGAATGGTTGCTACCGGTTTGCCGTCTTCCATGACAACGCTCGGTTTTACGAACTCATCATGTACTTCTTCTTTGTAAGAGTTTGCAACTGCGCATACCGGGCACTCTGCCGGAACGCCTTCGCCTTTGGTCAGAGCCTTGTATGCCAGCTCTACACGATCCCAGCGGTTATCACGGTCCATTGCATAGTAACGTCCCATAACAGTAGCGATCTTACCAACACCGATCTCTTTCATTTTGTCATTTAACTGTTTTACGAAATCTTTTCCGGATGCAGGCGGAGTGTCACGGCCATCCAGGAAGCAGTGTACATATACTTTCTCCAGGCCTTCGCGTTTTGCCATCTCCAGAAGTGCATACAGATGGGTATTGTGGCTGTGTACGCCGCCATCAGAAAGCAGTCCATAAAGATGCAGGGAAGAATTGTTCTTCTTTGCATTTTCCATAGCAGTCAGGAGTGCTTCATTCTTGAAGAAATCTCCATCCTGAATCTCTTTGGTAATTCTGGTCAGCTCCTGATATACGATACGGCCTGCGCCCATATTCATATGTCCTACCTCGGAGTTACCCATCTGTCCGTCCGGAAGGCCTACTGCCAGTCCGCTGGCATTTCCCTTTACAAACGGATATTCTTTCATCAGCTGATCCATTACCGGGGTATTTGCCTCTGCAATGGCATTTCCATCTTTTCTGTCATTCAGACCATAACCGTCCAGAATCATCAGCACTGTTGGTTTCTTACTCATTGTTTTATCTCCTTTACCATCTATCTTTAGAGGCCTGTCTTCAGGACAAGCCTGTAACCAGCCATATGTCATTGTACATGAAGTCCGCGCAACATGCAAGCAATCACGACACGATTTCAGACTTTTTTCAATTACTGTTGCGCAGGCACTCTCGGCAGATCCGGATGTTCTCCGGACCATCCCATCTGAGGCAGTCCCCGCAGGAACCAGATATCTTCCTCCTCAATGGTAAACTCCGGCAGTTCCAGATTCTGTTTCATCCGCTCTGGCACTGATGCCTTGGGAATCACGCCAATTTCCAGCTGCAAAAGAAATCTTAACAGAAACTGTGCCACAGATACCTGGTACTTTTCCGCCAATTTCTGTACCTGCTCCTGTTCCATGATTCTTCTCCGTCCCAACGGGCTCCATGCCTGCACCTGGATCTGATGTTCTTTGCAATAAGCAACTGCTGCCTCCTGTAAATATCCCACATGCAGTTCCAACTGATCTACCATGGGCTGAATTTCTGCGGTTTTTCGGATATTTTCCAAATGATGCGGCAGAAAATTGCTGACGCCAATGGCGCGTACTTTTCCTTCTTTATATAATTCTTCCAGTGCTCTCCAGCTCTCCCGGTTCAGTTCTTTCCAGTCTGCGGATTCCGGATCCGGCTTCGGCCAGTGCAGCAGACACAGGTCAAGGTAGTCCGTCTGTAACCGTTCCAGAGATTCCTGAAAGCTTGTTTTCGTCTGTTCATATCCCAGATTCGTTTTCCATATTTTTGAGGTGAGGAAGATCTCCTGTCTGGAAATACCACTCTGGGTCATGGCTTTTCCTACCTGTTCTTCATTTTTATAAGCGGCAGCCGTATCCAGAAGCCGATATCCGGCCTCCAATGCCTGGCCAATGACCCGCTCGTCGCTTCCATCTGTACTTTTATAGGTACCAAATCCAATTTTCGGCATCATAACGCCATTTGACAGTACAAAATTTTTCTCCATCTTCATTCCTCATCTAATTTGTATAGATAGAAAGAAAGAGAAGGACACAAACGCCTTCTCTCCCTCTCATTTCATTTCTGCAATGAATTATTTCCAGTTTACAATTTTTCCGAAATCCGGTTTCAGAGCAGCACCGCCTACCAGGCCACCGTCGATATCCGGCTGTACGAACAGTTCCGGAGCAGTTGCAGCATTTACAGATCCGCCGTACTGGATACGGATAGCTTCTGCAGTTGCCTCATCGTAGATCTCTGCGATGCACTCACGGATGCCCTTGCATACTTCCTGAGCCTGCTCAGTAGTAGCGGTCTTTCCGGTTCCGATAGCCCAGATCGGCTCATAAGCGATCACTGCAGTCTTAGCCTGCTCTGCAGTTACACCAAGGAAGCCAACTTTCACCTGCTGACGGATGAAGTCCATGGTAACACCCTGCTCTCTCTGAGCCAGAGTCTCACCACAGCACATGATCGGGGTCAGGCCGTGCTCAAATGCTTTCAGCATTTTCTTATTTACAGTCTCATTGGTCTCTGCGAAGTACTCTCTTCTCTCAGAATGGCCAAGGATTACATATTTCACTCCTACATCAGTCAGCATGTTCGGGGAAATCTCTCCGGTGTAAGCACCTTTCTCCTCGAAATACATGTTCTCTGCACCAACCTGGATGTTGGAACCTTTTGCAGCTTCCATAACCGGGATGATGTCGATAGCCGGTACGCAGAATACTACGTCAGCGTCCTCAGTAGCTACCAGCGGTTTTAAAGTGTTTACCAGCTCTACTGCCTCGCTCGGAGTCATGTTCATTTTCCAGTTTCCAGCAATAATTTTCTTTCTTGCCATTGTTCTGATCCTCCTGAATCCTTGTATATTAAATAATCTATTTGTTATCTGCTGCCATAACGCCCGGAAGCTCTTTGCCCTCCAGGAACTCAAGGGAAGCTCCACCACCAGTGGAAATATGGCTCATCTTGTCACCAAATCCAAGAGTGTTGACTGCTGCTGCGGAATCTCCACCACCGATAATGGTAGTAGCATCGGTCTCTGCCAGTGCTTTTGCAACTGCGATGGTTCCTTTTGCAAGGATCGGGTTCTCGAATACACCCATCGGTCCGTTCCAAACAACGGTCTTAGCAGATTTTACTGCCTCTGCGTAAAGCTCAGCAGTCTTCGGTCCGATATCCAGACCCATCTTGTCAGCCGGGATTGCTTTGCTGTCAACAACCTCAACAGCGATCTCAGCATCGATCGGGTTCGGGAATGCTGCTGCAATCGTGGTATCTACCGGAAGAAGCAGTTTCTTTCCAAGCTTCTCAGCTTTCTCGATCATCTCTTTGCAGTAATCCAGTTTGGTATCGTCTACCAGAGAGGTACCAACTTCTGCGCCCTGTGCTTTCAGGAAGGTGTAAGCCATTCCGCCGCCAATGATCAGGGTATCGCATTTCTCCAGAAGGTTGGAGATAACGTTCAGTTTATCAGCAACTTTTGCACCGCCAAGAATTGCAACGAACGGACGAACCGGGTTCTCTACAGCGTTGCCAAGGAAGTTGATCTCTTTCTCCATCAGGTATCCAACTACATTCTGTCCGCCTTTTGCGGTGATGAATTTGGTTACGCCTGCTACGGAAGCATGTGCTCTGTGGGAAGATCCGAATGCGTCGCATACATAGATATCAGCCAGGTCAGCCAGCTCTTTGCTGAACTCTTCACCGTTCTTGGTCTCCTCAGCGCCACGGAAACGGGTATTCTGAAGGAGAACTACATCTCCATCTTTCATCTCAGCAACAGCTTTGGTAGCTGCCTCTCCGGTTACATGATAATCGGACACGAATACAACCTCTTTGCCAAGTTTCTCGGAAAGACGTTTTGCAACCGGTGCAAGGGACTCTCCCTCGTTCGGGCCATTCTTTACTTTTCCAAGATGGGAGCAGAGAATTACTTTTCCACCGTCAGCGATCAGTTTTTTGATGGTCGGAAGTGCTGCTACGATACGGGTCTCATCTGTGATCACGCCATCTTTCAGCGGAACATTGAAATCGCATCTTACCAGGACGCGTTTACCCTTTGCATTGATATCATCGATAGATTTCTTGTTTAATGACATTTGAAAATGCCTCCATTTCTTTCAGGATGTAAAAAAGGTCCGGTCCTGAAGACCGGACCTTTTGAGGTCTTTAGAACAGCCATGTGCAAGCATATCGCGGACATACTTGCCGGTTCTCGCATGGCTTATGCTAACTCTGCAAAGTATTTGATAGTACGAACCATCTGAGAAACATAAGAGTTCTCGTTATCATACCAAGAAACAACCTCTACCTGGGTCTTTCCATCCGGAAGCGGGGAAACCATAGTCTGGGTAGCATCGAACAGAGAACCAAATCTCATACCAACGATATCGCTGGATACGATCTCATCCTCGTTGTATCCGAAGGACTCGGTAGCTGCTGCTTTCATAGCTGCATTGATTTCTTCTTTAGTTACAGCTTTGTCTACAACTGCGAACAGAAGAGTGGTAGATCCGGTCGGGGTCGGTACACGCTGAGCAGCACCGATCAGTTTGCCGTTCAGTTCCGGAATAACAAGACCGATTGCTTTTGCAGCACCAGTGCTGTTCGGAACGATGTTAACAGCGCCTGCACGGCTTCTTCTCAGATCGCCTTTTCTCTGCGGTCCGTCAAGGATCATCTGATCACCAGTGTAAGCATGGATGGTGCACATGATACCGGACTCGATCGGAGCCAGATCGTTCAGAGCTTTTGCCATCGGTGCCAGGCAGTTGGTGGTACAGGAAGCTGCAGAAATAACAGTATCCTCTTTCTTCAGGGTCTCATGGTTTACGTTGTATACGATAGTCGGCAGATCGTTTCCAGCCGGAGCAGAGATAACAACTTTCTTAGCGCCTGCAGCGATATGAGCAGAAGCTTTCTCTTTAGAGGTGTAGAATCCGGTACACTCCAGAACTACATCCACGCCGATCTCTCCCCACGGAAGCTCAGCTGCGTTAGCTTTTGCATAAATTTTGATCTCTTTTCCGTCAACGATGATGGAATCTTCGGTTGCAGATACGGTATCAGCCAGAGCATATTTACCCTGAGAAGAATCGTATTTCAGAAGATGAGCAAGCATTTTCGGGGAAGTAAGGTCGTTGATTGCTACAACCTCATATCCTTCTGCGCCAAACATCTGTCTGAATGCCAGACGGCCAATACGTCCGAATCCATTGATCGCTACTTTTACTGCCATGATTAATTCCTCCTAAAAGTTGAAAATAATAAATTTCTGTTCCTTTAACTCTTGCCATGTTTGTTAAAAGAACATCAACCGTTACTTATTTTACCTGCTTTGTTCAAAAATATCAATACCTAATTGAAAAGATTCTCCATTTTCTTTCTTTACATTCTGTTCATAATCCTCTATCATTGGGAAAGAATGATTTACACAGGAGGAAACTTCGTTTGAATATTTTATCTGACTGCCATGTACACACTTCTTTTTCCGGTGACTCCAGTGCATCTCCCGAATCCGTCATTGAGCATGCTCTTGACCTGCACATCGCGCATCTGTGCCTGACGGATCATATGGACTATGATTATGTGGAAGACGGGCTGTGTTTTGAATTTGACCCCAAACTGTATTTTCAGCAGCTCACGGCCTTACGTTCCCGCTACCAGGATCAGATTGATCTCAATATTGGTATTGAGCTGGGCCTTCAGCCCTATTTAAGCAGGCGTCACCATAATCTGATCTTTTCCTATCCCTTTGACTTCGTCATCGGTTCCATCCACCTGGTAAATGGAAAAGACCCGTACTATCCTTCTTATTTTGAAGGAAGGGAGGAACGGGAAGGTTATCTGGAATATTTTGAATGCTGTCTGCAGAACCTGGAAGCTTACTGTAATTTTGATACGCTGGGTCATCTTGACTATGTAGTACGGTACGGCCCTAATCAGAACCGGGATTATCGTTACGCACAGTATCAGGAGATTCTGGATGCAATCCTGAAGTATCTGGTAAAGAAAGACATCGGCCTGGAAGTCAATACCGGCGGTTTTAAATACGGACTCGGCACCACCAACCCCTGTCCGGAAATTATCCGCCGTTACAAAGAGCTGGGCGGAAAAATCATTACCCTTGGTTCCGATGCCCACGAGCCCAAATATCTGGCTTATGAATTTGACAGAGCGGCGGAACTGATCCGTTCCTGCGGATTTTCTTCTTATTACATTTTCAAGAACCGGATTCCGATGGAATTGCCGTTATAGTCTGCTTATTGAAACATACAAAAAAGCCTTTGAAGAATGCTTATTTCCTCAAAGGCTTTCTTATTTTTAATTCTTTTATTATCCGATAATGGTGCCGCCTCCGGCCACATACTCCCCATCATAGAAGACAACTGCCTGTCCCGGCGTCACTGCGCGAACCGGCTCATCGAAAACGCATTCCACTTCATCCGGTCCCACCATACGGGCTGTGCACATGGCACCGCCATGGTTATAACGGATCTTTGCAAGGAAACGCCGTTCTCCGTCAAGTTCCGGAATGCTCATCCAATTCAAACAATTGGCACGAAGCGTGGTGCTGAATACCGCATCTGCCTCTCCGATGACCACTTCTCCCGTTTCCGGGCGAATCTCCGTAACCACAACCGGCCGGCCCATGGCAAGTCCAAGGCCTTTCCTCTGTCCGATGGTATAATGCGTGATTCCTTTATGCTTTCCGATAATGGTACCGTCTTCCCACACAAAGTTTCCTTCCGGAATCTTTCTGCCGGAATTTTCCTCAATAAAATGAGCATAGTCCCCGTCCGGCACAAAGCAGATCTCCTGGCTGTCCGGTTTATGTGCCACCGGAAGTCCCACTTCTTCCGCAAAGGCGCGGATCTGGTCCTTCGTATAAGCGCCTACCGGCATCAGCGTATGAGACAGCTGCTCCTGGGTCAGATTATAAAGGGCGTAAGTCTGATCTTTGGCTGCTGTGGCAGAATTTTTAATGGCATACCGACCATTGGGCAGATGCTCAATCTGCGCATAGTGTCCGGTCGCAATATAGTCTGCTCCAATATCAAGGCTCCGCTTCAGCAGGGATTCCCATTTTACATAGCGGTTGCAGGCAATGCAGGGATTCGGGGTACGGCCCTGTAAATACTCGTCCATAAAATAGTCGATGACCCGCTCCTTGAAATCCTGCTTAAAGTTCATAACATAGTAGGGAATTTCCAGTCTGGATGCCACTCTTCTGGCATCATCCACCGCGGAGAGGCCGCAGCATCCGCCGTTTGCCTCCACCTGGTCCGGATCTTCATCCTGCCAGATCTGCATGGTAACGCCCCATACTTCATAACCCTGCTTCTGAAGAAGCCAGGCCGCCACGGAAGAGTCTACGCCGCCGGACATTCCGACAACGACCTTCTTTTTCTCCATTTTAGTATTCTTCCTCTTCTTCTCCCTCATGGATGTCGGACTTCGGTTTCTTCAGCCCTTCAATCTTAATGTGGTTCTTCTCTGCATAATCCCACAGTGCTGCATGGATCGCTTCCTCTGCCAGCAGGGAGCAGTGTACTTTTACAGGCGGAAGTCCATCAAGCGCTTCCATAACTGCTTTATTGGTAACTTCCAGAGCTTCGTAGATGCTCTTTCCTTTTACCAGCTCTGTTGCCATGCTGCTGGTTGCAACTGCAG
>CAVFMZ010000057.1:0-17327 GCA_963623675.1 Firmicutes bacterium CAG:176
TCCTTGGCAGGGGCGCCGGAATCCTTGAGATAATAAGGGTTCCGGTCTTTTTTTGCGTTCTTTTGACAGAAAAGTACAACTTTGTGAAACAGGTCGCAAAAAAGCCATGTAAGGCAATTGACATTTCTCTGTGAAAAGGATATATTTTAGCCAGAATAGGAAGTTTTCAAATGAAACAGGGGGAAAGACAATGTTAGAAGAATTAAAAAAAGAAGTTTATGAAGCCAACATGCTCTTGCCGAAATATGGCCTGGTAACCTTTACCTGGGGAAATGTCAGCGGCATCGACCGTGAAAAAGGATTATTTGTTATCAAACCAAGTGGTGTGGACTATGACAAATTAAGCCCGGAAGATATGGTAGTTATGGATATGGATGGAAACAGAGTAGAGGGACGTTACAAACCGTCATCCGATACCCCGACCCATCTGGAGATTTACAAAGCATTTCCGAACGTAGGCGGTGTGATTCATACCCATTCTTCTTATGCAACCAGCTGGGCCCAGGCAGGAAGAAGCATTCCCTGTTATGGAACGACTCATGCAGATTATATGTATGGCGATATTCCGTGCATGCGCTGCCTGACAAAAGAGGAGATTGACGAAGCATACGAGGAAAATACCGGTCATCTGATCGTAAACTATTTCAAAGAGACTGGAAGAGATCCTATGGCAGTTCCGGCATGTCTGTGCAAGAACCACGGACCGTTTGCATGGGGCAAGGATCCGCATGAAGCAGTTCATAATGCAGTCGTCCTGGAGGAGGTTGCCAAGATGGCATACCGTGCGGAGGTGATTGAGCCGAGAATCCAGCCGGCTCCGCAGGCACTGCAGGATAAGCATTACTACCGGAAACATGGCGCTAATGCTTATTATGGACAGGATACAAACTAAAGAGAAAAATTTTTTCTATACCGGGGTTTTCTTCCTGAAAACCCCGGTATTTTCATGTATTTTTCAAAAAAACAGTTGTTTTCCTGGGGGAATACAAGTATAATCTAGGATAGTGTTTTTATGAACGAGGAGATAAAATAATGAAGAAAGTAGTCAAATTTGGCGGCAGCTCTCTGGCAAGTGCAGAGCAGTTCCAGAAAGTAGGAAAGATCATTCTGGCTGACGAGACAAGACGGTATGTAGTTCCGTCTGCTCCGGGCAAACGCTATTCAGGAGATACTAAAGTAACAGATATGCTGTATCAGTGCTATTATGCAGCAGCAAACGGCGAGGATTTCGACGGCATGCTCAAGCAGATTAAGGCACGTTACAATGAGATTATCGGCGGCCTGAATCTGAAGCTGTCTTTGGATAAGGAATTTGCGACGATTGCAGAGAACTTTAAGAATAAAGCAGGAAGCGATTATGCAGCATCCAGAGGAGAGTATCTGAATGGTATTGTGATGTCTGCCTATCTGGGATTCCCCTTTGTGGATTCTGCAGAGGTAGTCCGCTTTGATGAAAAGGGAGAATTTGATTCCGAGAAGACCGATGCGCTTCTGAAAGCAAAGCTGGCAGAGATGCCGAAGGCAGTCATTCCGGGATTTTACGGAGCTTATGAAGATGGCCGCGTGAAGACCTTCTCCAGGGGCGGTTCTGATATTACCGGTTCCATCGTGGCAAGAGCCGTAGAGGCAGATCTCTATGAGAACTGGACTGACGTATCCGGTTTCCTGGTAACGGATCCGAGACTCATCGAGAATCCGGAGACCATCGACGTCATTACTTACAGAGAGTTAAGAGAGCTCTCTTATATGGGCGCAACCGTGCTTCATGAGGATGCGATTTTCCCGGTTCGCAAAGCAGGCATTCCGATTAATATCCGGAACACCAACCGTCCGGAGGACAAGGGAACCATGATCGTGGCAAGCACCTGCCACAAACCGCACTACACCATTACCGGAATTGCCGGTAAAAAAGGCTTTGTAGCCGTCAATATTGAAAAAGATATGATGAACTCTGAGATCGGTTTTGGCCGTAAGGTTCTGGAGGAGTTTGAGAAACAGGGCATTTCCTTCGAGCACATTCCGTCCGGTATTGATACCATGAGTATCATTGTTCATCAGGACGAGTTTGAAGAGAAAGAGCAGCAGGTACTGGCAGGCATCCAGAGAGCGGTGGATCCGGACTATCTGGAAGTCGAAGGCGATATGGCTTTGGTGGCAGTCGTAGGACGTGCCATGAAGTCCAACCGTGGTACTGCAGGAAGAATCTTCTCTGCACTGGCTCATGCCAATGTCAATGTAAAAATGATTGACCAGGGATCTAGTGAGTGGAACATCATTGTTGGTGTGAGAAACGAAGATTTTGAAAAAGCAATCAAGGCGATTTACGATATCTTTATTACGACACAGCTGTAGAACAGGAGAAGGGCTTCTGACCCCTGACGGGTACGGAAGCTTTTCTGGTTTTATGGGAAATATGGAGAACTGCGAGGATCTTAAGATTCCTTAAAATTCTGTGAAGTCCCGTTATTTTCGGGGAAAGTATGGTATACTGCCATAAAAAGACCGGAAAATGAAGGTGACAAAGAATGGTTACAAGGGAAGAGTTTTATGTAAATTCCATGGATGGAATTCATATGATACACGGCTACCGTTGGTACGATCCGAGCAGGAAATGGATCGGCGTGCTGCAGATCGTACACGGAATGCTGGAATATATTGAGAGATACGACGAGTTTGCAGAGAAGATGGTGGAGGCAGGATATTATGTGATCGGTCATGACCATCTGGGCCATGGGGACTCGGTAAATGGAGCAGAAGAACTGGGAAAACTGGGAGAGGAAGGCGCCGTGCTCTGGCTGAAGGATATGGAACTGGTAAGACGGATGGCCGTTGCTGCGGCACCGAAGGTTCCCTATATTATGCTGGGACACAGCATGGGATCCTATCTGGTTCGGAGGTATCTGATTTACCATGCAGAGCGGGTGGATGGAGCCGTTCTTATGGGCACCGGACATCAGCATCGGGCACTGGTGAAACTGGGACTCTTAACGACCTATGCCGGAATGTTCCATGGCGGCCGGAATGGATACAGCCGGATTCTGGATCTCATGTCCGTTTCCAGGTTCGCAAAACGGTATCCGGATAATGCGAGAACCGGCAGCTGGATGAGCCGGAATCCGCAGGTATTAATAGATGCGCTGCAGGATTCCAAACGGAATTATCATTTCAGCAGAGGCGCTTATGAAGCGCTGTTCCGCACCATCGAGGAGGACATTGATATCCGCAGGGCAGCCAGAATGCCGAAAGACCTGCCGATTCTGATTCTGTCAGGAGACGAAGATCCGGTGGGCGAAAAAGGAAAAGGCGTAAAGAGGTTTGCACATATGCTGGAGAAGATTGGCATGACAGATGTGGTCTGCCAGATTTATCCGGGAGCGCGTCACGAGCTGTTATGTGATCTGAACAAAGAACAGGTGACGCAGGACATTAAAACCTGGTGCAGTAAGATTCAGCACCGGGAAAAGAGCAGAAATGCAGGAGGCTGATTTTTCATGAAAAAGTGGTTGTTTTTATTGCTGACAATGGTCATGCTGTCAGCGGGAAGCCTGACGGCGGAAGCGGCCGGTAAGGGTGTTCTTGCACTGGGCGCGGACTTAAGCGATTCTCAGAGAGCCACCGTATTATCCGAAATGGGATTGACAGACGCAGATCTGGCGTCCTATGATGTGATTTATATTACCAATGATATGGAGCACCAGTATCTGGACAGTACGCTTGGGGCTTCCGTAGTGGGAACCCATTCCCTGTCATCCGTGCTTTTGCTTCCGCAGGAGAGCGGCGCAGGATTAAGCGTGGAGACCCATAATATTAATTACTGTACCATTGCCATGTACCGGAATGCACTTCTGACAGCGGGAGTGCAGGATGCCAAGGTGGTTGTGGCAGCGCCCGCGTCACTCAGCGGTACAGCGGCCTTGATCGGAGCGGTAAAGGCATATGAGACTTACAGCGGTACATCTGTCAGTGATGCGTCTCTGGAGGCGGCGACCGAGGAACTGGTTCTGACCGGTGAGCTGAGCGATGAACTGGATTCTGAACAGATTTCCAATCTGATTGCTTATCTGAAGCAGCAGATTGCAGAGAATGGATTGGATGATCCGGAGAAGCTGACGGAGCTGGTCAATGAGGCATCCGATAAGATGGATCTGAAGCTGACGGATGAGCAGGTATCCCGGATTGTAGATCTTCTGCTGAAGCTTGATAATCTGGATATTGACGCCGGGAAACTGGCATCTCAAGCAAAAGAGCTGTACGATAAGCTGGATTCCATGGGAATTAAGCTGGACAGCGAGAATGTGGGAAATTTTGTGACCAGAATGGTTTCTTCTATCTGGGATCTGATTCAGAATTTTTTGAAGAAATAAACAAAACCGGCGGAAGCGATTCTGCCGGTTTTTACTACTCAATCTTCTTCAATGACCTGAAATTCCAGAAAGTCAAAATCAACCTCATCTACAAAGCTGTCCTGACGGAACCGGGTTTTGGCATGTCGCTGGAATTCGCGGACGTTGGAATCCAGCCAGATAGGCTTGCTCAGGTCAAAAGCATAACACATCTCATCCAGTGCGTGCAGCACCTTGTGGGTGCGCGTATCCTGGCTGTCGTCACAGACGGTCAAATCTTTCAACATACGATTATCTTTAAATAGTTTTCCCCATACACGAAACATATGGCTCCTCCCATGGTATGCATGATTTATGCTGTCCAGTATATCGGTTTTGCACCGGAATGTAAAGAGATTAGCAATACTTATGAAACATGCTTATAATAGAAGAAAAAGATATAAGCAGCTTACAAATTATGACAATATCCACAAAAACGTATGGTATAATTAAAATGTTATGCAACATGTGATAGGGAGGTGGCAGTATAAATGGCAAAAGAGATGAGTATTCAGGAGTATATTGAAAAACATCCGGAGAAAGATGCGTTTGCTACGGTAATGTTTGTTCATCAGTCCGCTCTGATTCAGATGTCCAGCCGTATTGAAGTGCTGAACAATGAGTTAAGCCATATTTATACCTACAATCCGATAGAATATGTGAAGACACGCCTGAAGACGCCGGAAAGTATCATGAAGAAACTGAAGAAGCAGGGAAAAGGATTCCAGATTCCGGCCCTGTTGGAGAATGTAAATGACATTGCGGGTATCCGCATTACCTGTTCCTTTTTCTCGGAAGTGTATTTTCTGGCTGATGTGATCAAAAAGCAGGACAATCTGGAAGTGATCAGCATCAAAGACTACATAAGTAATCCAAAAGAAAGCGGTTATATGAGTTATCATATGCTGCTGTCCATTCCTGTAGCACTGGCGGATGCGGTAATCCCTACCAAGGTGGAACTGCAGATCCGGACCATGGCCATGGACTTCTGGGCCAGCCTGGAGCACAAGATGTATTATAAGTATGAGGGAAATGCACCGGATTATTTTGAACGGGAATTGCAGGAATGTGCGTCTATTATCTCGCGTCTGGATACGAAGATGATGACGCTTAATGAGGCGTTGAAAAGAATCGACGGGGACGGTCAGTTCTGACCATCCCCGCCAATTCTTTTAGAAGGAAGATACCCCATGAAATGAGGAGTGCCCCGGCAATACGGATGCCGGGGCTATTATGAAAAAATCTGTCTGTCAATGAATTATACTCGCTCTCGCGATGGTTATAATATAGCATTTATATATGAACAAATTATGAATAAACTTTGAAATTATTGTTAAAAAGTACAAAAATATTGTATGCAAGAGAAAGAAACTGTACAAAACAAATAAAAAACAAAGGCGAGTTGTCAAGAAAATGGGAAAGTGCTAGAATGAGGACAGAAATAATTAGGAGGACGGTATGGCAACAGATACAGCACCGGTATATGTGATTGGACATAAGAATCCGGATACGGATTCCATCTGTTCTGCAGTTGCCTATGCAGAACTGAAGAACCTGCTTTACGGGGGCGGCTATTGTGCAGCCAGAGCAGGTCAGATTAACCAGGAGACGCAGTATGTGCTGAATTATTTTCAGACACAGGCGCCTATTTACGTGGCAGACGTAATGACGGATGTGAGTGATATTGAGATCCGTAAAACCCAGGGAGTGACGGGAGATATTTCCCTGAAAAAAGCATGGAACATGATGAGAGCACTGGGAGTGGTAACACTTCCGATTACAGAGAATCAGAGACTGCAGGGTCTGATTACCATCGGCGATATTGCCAATGCGTATATGGACGTCTATGATAACTGCATTCTTTCCGTGGCAAAAACCCCGTATAAGAACATTCTGGAGACATTGGATGCAGAACTCCTGCTGGGAGACATCAATGCAACCTATGACAAAGGTGAGGTAGTCATCGCGGCGGCCAACCCGGATGTGATGGAGGAGTACATTCATGAAGGGGACATGGTGATTCTTGGTAACCGTTATGAGTCCCAGCTGTGCGCCATCGAAATGAATGCAGCCTGCATTATTGTGTGTATGGGCTCCAAAGTTTCCAAGACCATTCAGAAGCTGGCACAGGAGCACAACTGCAGTATTATCGTGACACCCCATGACACGTTCACGGTAGCACGTATGATTAACCAGAGTATGCCCATCTCCCACTTCATGAAGAGAGAGGGACTGGTTACCTTTAAAGTGAATGAGAAGACAGAAGATATCAAGGGCATCATGGGACAGAAGCGATACCGTGATTTCCCGATTCTGAATCTGGATGGAAACTACATTGGTATGATTTCCAGACGGAACCTTCTGAATTTAAGAAAGAAACGGCTGATCCTGGTAGACCACAACGAGGCCAGCCAGACGGTAGACGGCATTGTATTTGCGGATATCCTGGAGATCATCGACCATCATAGGATCGGCACCCTGGAGACGCTGGAGCCGGTCTATTTCCGCAACCAGCCGGTAGGCTGCACGGCGACCATTATTTATCAGATGTATCAGGAGAATGGGGTCAAGATTTCCAAGAAGATCGCCGGACTTTTGATGGCGGCCATTATCTCCGATACGCTCATGTTCCGATCTCCGACCTGTACATCCATCGACCGGATGGCGGCAGAGAAGCTGTCCGAGATCTGCGGAGTGGATATCGAGGACTTTGCCATCGATATGTTCAGTGCAGGAAGTGATATGAGCTCCCGGACACCGAATGAAATCTTCAACCAGGATAAGAAGAAATTCCAGGTGGGCGACCACAGCTTTATCGTGGCACAGATCAACAGCATGAATGCCATCGAACTGGAAGAGGTGAAGGAAAAACTGGTTCCTTATCTGGAGGAGAAGTTCGATGGACTGGGTGTGGATATGTGCTTCGTCATGCTGACCAATATTGTAAAGGAAGATACGGAGCTTCTCTGCTTTGGTGAGAAGGCAAAGGATGTGGCGCGCAGTGCATTCCAGCTGCCGCATAATCCGGAAAAGATCGTTCTGAAGGGTCTGGTATCCCGTAAGAAACAGCTGATTCCCAGCATAGTTACCGTACTGCAACAGTAGAATTGAAATATTTTTCTGACAGGGCATTCTCAGGAATGCCCTGTTTTTATACGTTTTTAATAATAATGATAAAAATTATCAAAAAGAAAACATTAAGAAATTCAAAAGTTAGTTGACAATAATTAGTCATATCTATATAATATGGAACGTAAATGATAGTCGTTTTCAATAAACCCCAGATTAAAGAAAGAAAAGAGGGACTAAGATGGCATTAGCACTGATGAGTATTGGAGAGAAACGTACCGTACAGAGCCTTCGCGGAAAGGATGAGACACTGCGTCATCTGCAGGATCTTGGATTTGCCCCGGGAGCAGAAGTGGAGTGCGTGGGTGAAACACCGGGAGGAATGATTCTCATTGTAAAGGGTGTCCGGATTGCACTGGACAGAGGTCTGGCCTCCAAGATCATGGTTGCCTGACGTAAAACGACATAAGGAAGGGAGAATAACATGCAGACATTAAAAGAAGTGGCTGTCGGAAAAACAGTGTCCGTAGTAAAACTCCATGGAGAAGGCGCTGTAAAACGCCGTATCATGGACATGGGTATTACCAAAGGAACGCAGGTTTTCGTCCGTAAGGTAGCTCCGCTGGGAGATCCGGTAGAGGTAACTGTTCGCGGATATGAGCTGTCTCTGAGAAAAGAAGATGCTCAGATGATTGAAGTACAGTAACTTGTAAAAAGCTGTGAAAAACAGCTTATTTTTAAGAATATGGGTTAGAATCTACTAACCTTAGGAGGTCAAAATGTCAATGAAAATTGCACTTGCCGGAAACCCGAACTGCGGCAAAACAACATTGTTCAACGGCCTGACCGGTGCAAACCAGTTTGTAGGAAACTGGCCGGGTGTTACCGTTGAGAAGAAAGAAGGAAAATTAAAAGGTCACAGCGATGTTATCATCATGGACCTTCCGGGTATCTACTCTCTGTCTCCGTACACACTGGAGGAGGTAGTTGCCAGAGGATATCTGATTAACGAGCGTCCGGATGCGATCCTGAACATCGTAGACGGAACCAACCTGGAGCGTAACCTGTATCTGTCCACCCAGCTGGCAGAGCTTGGCATCCCGATGGTAATGGCAGTTAACATGATGGACGTTGTCAAGAAAAACGGCGACCAGATCTTTATCGACAAACTGTCTGAAGTACTTGGCTGTAAAGTCGTTGAGATTTCCGCACTGAAAGGTACCGGAATCAAAGAGGCTGCCGAGGCAGCAGTTAAAGCAGCAAGCGAGAAACAGGCACAGGAGATTGTACATACCTTTGATAAGAAAGTGGAAAATGCCCTGACCGATATCGAGAACCGTCTTGGAAGTGATGTTCCGGAAGAGCAGAAACGTTTCTTTGCAATCAAACTGTTTGAGCGTGATGACAAGATCAAAGAGCAGATGAAACAGGTTCCGGATGTAGAGGATATCGTAGCAGCTGCTGAGAAAGAGATGGATGATGACTCTGAGAGTATCATTACCAACGAGCGTTACGTATATATTTCTTCCATCATTGGAAAATGCTGTAAGAAAGCAAAAGCAGGAAAGATGACTACCTCTGACAAGATCGACCAGATCGTAACCAACCGTTTCCTGGCACTCCCGATCTTCGCAGTGATCATGTTCCTTGTATATTATGTATCTATTTCCACAGTAGGTACCGGTATGACGGACTGGGTAAATGATGTACTGTTTGGTGAGATCGTACCGCCTGCAATCGAGGGATTCCTTGAGAGCGTTGGCTGTGCTGCATGGCTGCAGAGCCTGATCCTGGATGGTATCGTTGCCGGCGTTGGCGCTGTCCTTGGATTCGTACCGCAGATGCTGACACTGTTCTTCTTCCTGGCGATCCTTGAGGACTGCGGATATATGGCACGTGTTGCATTCATCATGGACCGTATCTTCCGTAAGTTTGGTCTTTCCGGAAAATCCTTCATCCCGATGCTGATCGGTACCGGATGCGGTGTTCCGGGTGTCATGGCTTCCAGAACTATCGAGAACGAGCGTGACCGCCGTATGACCATCATGACCACAACCTTTATCCCGTGTGGAGCAAAACTTCCGATCATCGCACTGTTCGCAGGCGCTATCTTTGGAGGAGCTCCGTGGGTTGCACCGAGTGCATACTTTGTTGGTGTGGCAGCGATCATCTGCTCCGGTATCATTCTGAAGAAAACAAAAATGTTCGCTGGTGATCCGGCTCCGTTCGTTATGGAGCTTCCGGCTTATCATATGCCGACAATTCTGAATGTTTTAAGAAGCATGTGGGAGCGTGGCTGGTCCTTCATTAAGAAGGCTGGTACCGTTATCCTTCTGTCCACCATCTTCATCTGGTATACTTCTACCTATGGATTTGAGGGCGGCAGCTACTGTGCAGTAGAGGATTTTGCAAACAGCTTCCTTGGAACTGTCGGAAATGCAATTTCCTGGATTTTCAATCCGCTTGGATTTGGCAACGCAAAAGCTACGGTAGCAGCTATCACCGGTCTGGTAGCAAAAGAGAACGTAGTAGGTACCTTCGGTGTTCTGTACGGACTGGCTGAAGTGGCTGAGGACGGACAGGAATTCTGGGGCAATATTGCGCAGGATTACACAACAGTAGCAGCGTATGCTTACCTGGTATTCAACCTTCTGTGCGCACCGTGCTTTGCAGCAATCGGAGCGATCAAGAGAGAGATGAACAGCGCAAAATGGACCTGGTTTGCAATCGGATATCAGTGTGTACTGGCTTACTGTGTAGCACTGGTCATCAACCAGGTGGGAAGCCTCATCGTATACGGTACCTTTACTCCGTGGCTCATCGTAGCTATCGCATTGATCGTACTGTTCATCTGGCTGCTGGTTCGTCCGTATAAGGAAGCAACTACCCTGAAGGTAAATGTGAAAGGAACGGCGAAAGCGTAATGGGAACTTTATTTGTAGGACTGATTGTTCTGGCAATTGTAGCAGCGGCAATCCGCAGTATCTGGAAGGATAAAAAATCCGGAAAGAGCTGCGGAAGCTGCGGCGGAAATTGTGGAGGTTGTTCTAAGTGCAAGACGACAGACTGATTCGGGTTGCCAGGGAGAAAGATAAAATCCTGGAACTTTTTCGGAACAGAGGGATGCGGATTACCAAACAGCGGAAGCTGATTCTGGACATCGTCTTTGAACAGGAGTGTACCAGCTGTAAGGAAATCTATTATCGGGCGTCCAGAAAAGATAAGAATATAGGGATTGCCACGGTTTACCGTATGGTAAATGCCCTTGGTGAGTTGGGCGTATTTCAGACAAATACTCCCTATCGTCTGGATCCGTTTTTACAGGAACCGGAAAATGGATTCCGTGTCATCTTGAAGAATCAGAAAGAAGTGGAATTCACCGGTGACGAGTGGAGAAAGCTGCTGACAGATGCCCTGCAAAAAAAAGGCTATACGGAAGCTCCGGAAATTGAGCGCGTCGTATTAAATTAATGACAAAAAGCAATCATGTTATTGAGAAAAAGAGATCAATAACATGGTTGCTTTTTTTATTGTTTTTTGGTACTATGGGTTAGCAATAACTAATTAGTAAAGACTAACTAGAAACACATAAGGGGTGCGGAATGGAAAAGAAATTATGGGAAGTGATAGCTAATCAATGTGCTCCGGTTCTGACGGACGTGAAGCCTTCGAACTTGTTGATTCTGACCAGCGAGGAAGAAGAGGCATTTCTGCAGATGGATGAGCTTCCCGGAATTTCCAGACTGTGTCTCTATGAGGGCAAACAGAAAAGTACATGGCTTCTGTATCGGAAGGATCGGTTGGAGTCAGCGCTTGTCTGGCCCCAGACAGGAGATTTCCTGAAGCTGTATGGTTACGATGCATTTCAGGAAAATCTGGATCAGAAGCTTGCAAGGCTTCAGGATCGGTTCGCCGGTTATAAGGAGGGACGGATGCCGTTTCCTCATGAGATGGGCGTGTTCCTGGGATACCCGTTGGGGGATGTGAAAGGATTTATCGAACATCACGGAAAAGATTATCTCTGTTCCGGATACTGGAAGGTATACCAGAATGAACAGAAAGCGAAAAGCACGTTTCAGCTTTACCAGAGTGTCCGGGATGTAGTACTCCAGCTGGTTATGGCTGGCAGCAATCTTTACGAAATCAGTTATCAGGCATAATTATTTTGAGGAGGAATCTGAAGATGGCACAGATTACAATCGTGTATTACAGTGAGACCGGAAACACCGAGGCAATGGCTTCCATGGTAGCAAAAGGAGTAGAGGCAGCAGGAGGAACTGCAAAAGTTGTATCTGTAGATGGATTTGACGCAGCAGAACTGAAAGACGAGGCAGCATTTGCACTGGGATGCCCGGCAATGGGAGACGAAGTACTTGAGGAAGGCACGATGGAGCCGTTCGTTGAGGAAGTAGCAAAATTTGCAGCAGGCAAGAAGATCGGACTCTTCGGTTCCTACGGATGGGGAGACGGCGAGTGGATGCGCAACTGGGTAAAACAGATGCAGGATGCAGGCGCAGAGGTAGTCGGCGGAGAAGACGCTATCTGCAATGACGCTCCGGATGATGAAGCAGAAGAAAAACTTGTGGAACTTGGAAAGAAATTAGCAGAATAAAAGAACAGGAGGTACCGTTTTCATGAGTGTTGTAATTGTAGGAGGACATGACCGTATGGTCTGTCAGTATATGAAGATCTGTAAAAACTATAAGTGCAAGGCAAAAGTATTTACGCAGATGTCTGCAAGCATGGATAAACAGATGGGGACCCCGGACCTGTTCATTCTCTTTACCAACACCGTATCTCATAAGATGGTGAAAACGGCTGTGGACGAAGCGAAGAAGAAGAATGTAGAAGTGGTTCGGTGCCATACCAGCAGCGGTTCCGCTCTGGAAAACATTTTAAAAGAGTATGTAGCATAAGCCATAGAAATCCTTTATAAAAAGAGCATCTTCCATTGGAGGATGCTCTTTTTGCGCGGTATGGAACAGGCATATGAAAATTATGTGAAAATCCGGTGTTTTTCCTTGTCAAATGATTGATAAGTGCGTAGAATAGAACTGTTATAGATTTGTAAGGAAATGCCCTGCGGGGCAGACAGATAGAGGAGCAGATTATGGCAAAGGAATCCTGGAGACCGGGCAATATGGTGTACCCGGTACCGGCGGTGATGGTGAGTTGTCAGCGTCCGGGAGAAAAACCGAATATTATTACCATTGCGTGGGCGGGAACCGTATGTTCTTCCCCGGCCATGGTATCGATTTCTGTCCGGAAAGAACGGTATTCTTATGAGATTCTCAAGGAGACCGGAGAATTTGTCATCAATCTGGTAACGAAGGATCTGGTGCGGGCTGCAGATTTCTGTGGCGTCCGTTCCGGACGGAACGTAGATAAATTTCAGGAAATGCATCTGACGGAACAGCCGTCACAGACCATCCAGGCACCGGGAATTGCAGAGAGCCCGGTGAATATTGAGTGTAAGGTGACGGAGGTAAAGCCTCTTGGCAGCCATGATCTTTTCCTGGCAGAAGTAACGAATGTGATCATTGACGACCGTTACATGAATGAGAATGGAAAGTTTGAACTGAACAAGTCCGGGCTGGTGGCCTATTCTCACGGAGAATATTACACCCTTGGCGAGCGTGTCGGAACCTTCGGTTATTCAGTTAGAAAGAAAAAGGATACATGCGGAAGAAAGAGAAGAAAAAATTATTCGGGAAAAAATTCGAAATAACCTATGCAGAATGGGCGCTGGCTGCCTGTCTGATGATGTTATGCTTTGTACCGATTTTGGGAAATACTCTGGGAGATGAGACAACGTACTGTGAAGTATTGCTGGACGGGGAAGTCATCGGCGCGGTGGCAGATCCGGCCATTGTGGATCAGGCATTTCTGGATGCCAGGGCGCAGGTAGGCCGTGAAGTAGAGGGACTGGTGCTGGCCAATGTGGACTGCAGTTTCCAACAGGTGTCTCGCCTGTTCGGAACCACTCTGAAAGAAGAACAGCTGGAGGAAGTGATTTATAATCTCCTGCAGGAAAAGATCAAGACTGCAAAGCAGAAATACGATCTGGTAAAAGTAAATGAATTCACCGTTTATCTTGCCAACATGGATGAGGTAAAGGCGCTTTTAGAGGCAGCCCTAGAGCCTTATGATCCGGACGGGCTGTTTGAAGTAAATATTGTTTCTGATACCAGCCGTGAACTGAACGCATTTACGGTGGAAGTAACACCGAAACAGGAGCTGGAAGACGGAGACGGCCTGAAGGCACTGGATTTTGCAGAAAAAGTAGAGATCTGTGAAGCATATGTGGATGCGGATCAGGTAACGCCTCTTCAGGATGCCATTGAAGCAGTAACCAAGGAGACAGAGAAAAACCAGACCTATGAGGTACAGGCGGGCGATACGCTTTCCGTCATTGCCAACAGCCGCGGTTATTACGTGGATGAAGTGCTGGCGCTGAACCCGGGACTTACCAGAGATGCGACGCTGCATCTGGGTGATGAGATCGTCATCAGTGTGCCGGAACCGGAACTTTCCGTTCTGAAGACAGAACAGTCCACCTATGAAGAAGATTACGATGCGGAGACGCAGTACATAGAGAATGACAGCTGGTACACCACCCAGCAGGTAGTCCGTCAGGAGGCAGTGCCGGGACACCATGAGGTGACGGTACTTACCACCTCCAAGAACGGCACGGAGACCGGCCGGGAGATGGTGTCAGAGAATGTCATCACGGAGCCGGTACCGGAGATTATCGAGAAAGGTACCCAGACGCCGCCGACCTACATGAAACCTGTTACCGGAGGAACCCTCACTTCCACCTTTAAATGGCGGTGGGGACGCATGCACAAAGGAATTGACTGGGCAGTACCGACAGGAACCGCAGTCAGAGCTTCCTGCGGTGGTACCGTCGTCAGCGCAGGCTGGTCCGGAGGATACGGTAACTGCATTACCATCCGTCACCCGGACGGTAAACAGACCCGCTACGGCCATCTGAGCAAGATACTCGTATCCGCCGGCCAGAAAGTCGACCAGGGTCAGAAAATCGCCCTGAGCGGCAATACAGGCCGAAGCACCGGACCTCATGTCCACTTCGAGATTTTAGTAAATGGTACGCAGGTCAATCCGCTGAAATACTTACAATAATATTATGATGCCAGGGTCAAAAGGTCTAACCCCACATGAGCTCGCTCATAAGTGGGTGAAAGACCTTGGGACCCGCCCCGATATGAGCATAAAAGTGGGATGATAATCCCACGATATGCGAATATTGGGTAGGATTGTGGGAGTGCGGAGCACGGAGCAATCCGTAGGCATCAAAGTCGGGGGCTTTTGACCCCGACATCATATTATAGATATTGACTGGAAAATATTTGCAGTTCATTTGTGCGAATCTGCCAGAAAAAAAGTGACAGCCTGTGAAAGGAACGTCCGCAGTCCCGCTCACAGCCTGTCACTTTTTTGTATCTTCGTACTTGACAAGTTCGTGTTTCCCTGTTATTCTTTGCTGGAAATAGTTTGATAATCAAAATAAATGAGAGGCATAGAATGAATGCAAAAATAACAGGAACCGGCTATGAACTGCCGGCATTCAGGGCAGATAACGATTATCTTGCCACACTGGTGGACACCAGCGACGAATGGATCAGAGAAAGAACCGGAATCTGTGCCAGACATCTGGCAAAAGAAGAGACCACCACTTCCATGGCAGCAGGAGCGGCCGGAAAAGCCCTTCAGAAAGCAGGCGTGGATGCATCGGAAGTAGAACTTATCATTGTGGCCACGATTACCGGGGATACGGATACACCGAGTACCGCCTGCAAAGTACAGACACAGATCGGGGCAGAACATGCGGTGGCATTTGACATCAATGCTGCCTGCTCCGGATTTCTGTATGGACTTCACGTGGCGGATGCATTTTTCAAGGGCGGCATTTATAAAAATGCGCTGGTTATCGGTGCCGAGAGCCTGTCCAAAATTGTGGACTGGACCGACCGCGGAACCTGCGTGCTCTTCGGAGACGGGGCAGGCGCTGCATTTCTGGCAGCAAGCGAAGAAGGCGGTATCCTTTCCCAGTCCGTGGGAAGCAATGGGGAAAAATGGGAAGTGCTTTCCTGCCAGAAGGGCGGATATCTGCAGATGAACGGCCAGGAAGTCTTCAAATTCGCAGTGCGGACCGTTCCCCAGTGTGTGGAAGACGCGCTGGAAAAAGCGGATATGAAAGCTGATGACGTGGATTTGTTCCTTTTGCATCAGGCAAATGTGCGGATCATCCAGTCCGTAGCAAAGCGTCTGGGCCAGCCGGAGGAGAAATTCCCCATGAACATGAATGAGTGCGGTAATACATCCGCGGCCAGTCTTCCGATTCTCATGGCGCAGCTTGATGAGCAGGGAAGATTTCATCAGGGTGATAAAGTGGTACTGTCCGGATTCGGCGCAGGACTGACCTGGGGCGCCTGTGTCATGGAGTGGTAAAAAATCCGCTTGACAAACAGACACGACGCAGATATACTTTGAATGTCAAAGTAATTAAGACGAACGCAGACACATTTCCGCACAGGCGGACAATCATGAATGGATAATAAAAGGAGAACAAATACCATGTTAGAGAAAATTAAAGAGATGATCGCAGAGCAGTTAAACGTAGACGCAGCAGAGGTTACCGAGGCTACTTCCTTCAAAGAGGATCTGGGAGCTGATTCCCTGGATCTGTTCGAGCTGGTAATGGCTCTGGAAGAGGAGTACGGTATTGAGATTCCGTCTGAGGATCTTGAGAAAATCACAACCGTAGGCGCTGTCATGGATTATCTGAAATCCAAAGGTGTAGAAGCATAAGCAAAGAGGCGGACGAAGTATGAAGACGAGAGTTACAGAACTTTTAGGAGTGGAAAAACCGATTATTCAGGGAGGTATGGCCTGGGTGGCAGAATCCCATCTGGCAGCAGCAGTATCCAACGCAGGCGGCTTTGGTATCATCGGTGCAGCCAATGCACCGGCGGATGTGGTTCGGAACTATATCCGGGAAGCCAGAGAGATGACGGACAAGCCCTTCGGTGTGAACATCATGCTCATGAGCCCCTATGCGGCAGATATTGCACAGGTAGTGGTAGAGGAGAAGGTTGCAGCAGTGACTACCGGCGCAGGAAGCCCTGAGAAATACATGGAGCAGTGGAAAGCTGCCAACATCAAGGTTATTCCGGTTGTTGCTTCCGTAGCTCTCGCAAAACGTATGGAGCGCTGCGGTGCGGATGCGGTTGTTGCAGAGGGTACTGAGTCTGGCGGACACATCGGACAGGCAACCACCATGACGCTGGTGCCGCAGGTAGTTGATGCGGTATCTGTCCCGGTTATCGCAGCAGGCGGTATTGCAGACGGCAGAGGCATGGCGGCAGCATTTATGCTGGGCGCTGAGGCTGTACAGATTGGAACCCGCTTCTGTGTATCCGATGAATGTCAGATTCATGAGAATTACAAGCAGCGTATTCTGAAAGCCAAAGATATTGATTCTGAGGTGACCGGAAGAAGCCATGGCCATCCGGTACGTGGTCTTAGAAATAAGATGACCCGTGAGTACCTGAAGCTGGAGTCTGAGGGAGCATCCTTCGAACAGCTGGAAAATCTGACCCTGGGAGGCCTTCGCAAAGCGGTTGTGGAAGGCGATGTGGACAATGGTTCCGTACTGGCAGGACAGATTGCAGGTATGATTACCAAACGCCAGAGCTGTCAGGAGATCGTGGATGAGATTCTGACTCAGGCGGAGAAATTATTGAAAGTAAAGTAACGATTCAGAACCGCTGGAGAAATCCTCCGGTTCTGTTTTTTAGAAATATATTTTGAAATTCAAACTATATAAAGGAGAATACAATGTCTAAAATTGCA
>CAVFMZ010000058.1:0-17315 GCA_963623675.1 Firmicutes bacterium CAG:176
GGCGAACGGCGAAGTGATTGAGTGATGAAATCACGAAATAAGAAAACCCGGGGCGGAAATTTTCCGCACCCGGATTTTTTGCTGTATAAAACAATGTTATAAAGTATCACAGGGAAGGTCTCGTTCCTCCATCACGCTCTTGTAAGCAGGACGGATAATTTTGTTCATGCCAACGATCTCTTCCAGCCGATGAGCACTCCAGCCGACGATTCTTGCGATGGCGAAGATGGGGGTGTAAAGCTCCACCGGAATATCCAGCATATCATAGACGAATCCGCTGTAGAAATCTACATTGGGGCTGACGCCTTTGTAGATCTTACGTTTTTTCGCAATGAGTTCAGGAGCCAGTGTTTCAATGTTGTTATAGAGAAGCATATCTTCTTCCCGGCCTTTTGCCTTTGCCAACTGCTCCACAAAGCTTTTGAATACCCGTTCCCGGGGATCAGACAAAGAGTAGACCGCATGCCCCATACCATAGATCAGACCCTTGTTGTCAAATGCCTCGCCTGCCAGAATTTTACTTAAGTATTGACTGATCTCTTCCTTGTCAGAGTAGTCTTTCACATGGTTCCGGATATCATCCATCATTTCCATAACTTTGATGTTGGCGCCACCGTGCTTGGGGCCTTTCAGAGAGGACATGGCTGCCGCAATGGCAGAGTAGGTATCGGATCCGGAGGAGGTAACTACGCGGGTGGTAAAGGTGGAATTGTTTCCGCCGCCGTGTTCCATGTGAAGAATCAGGGCCACATCCAGTACTTTTGCCTCCAGGAAAGTATACTTTTTATCCGGGCGGAGCATCATGAGCAGGTTCTCTGCGGTAGAGAGATTCGGGTCTGGCCGGTGGATATACATGCTTTCATTTTTTTCGTAATGATTGTATGCGTGATAAGCATAGACTGCCAGCATGGGAAACACACTGATCAGATTCAGACACTGCAGGATGACGTTGGAGATTTCTGTGGAATTCAGATGGTCATCGTAGGAGGCAAGAGTCAGAATGCTTCGGGTCATGGAATTCATGATATCTCTACTGGGAGCCTTCATAATGACGTCCCTGGTAAAGTTGGTGGGAAGTTCCCGCCCGGCAGCCAGCAGTTCGGAAAAATCCTTAGCTTCTTCGGCAGAGGGAAGCTCTCCAAAGAGCAGCAGGTAAGCTATTTTTTCAAATCCGAAGGAATCCTTTGGAATGTGCTGAACCAGATCGGTTACATCATATCCACGGTACCAGAGTTTTCCGTCGCAGGGTTCTTTCTTTCCGTTTTCCATTCGGAAGGAATCAATTCGTGAAATATTGGTGAGGCCGGTCAGAACACCGTTTCCGTTAATGTCACGAAGACCACGGTTGACACCGTATTCTTTGAACAGGCTGTCCGGTATGACGTCGTGCCCCGTACACAAATCCCTGTATTTTTCTGAAAAAAGTTCCCATTTATCGTTATATCCCATAGCAAGTCTCCTTTCTTCTGCAAATTCACGAAAATCGGGATAATTTTCGATTTTTATTATCATATCATAAAGTGATTGCGTTTCTCAATGTTTTTTTTAAAACAAACTTTCTTAAAGGTTTTATCACACTTCCATCACAATTGACTGATATAGTATGCTCATAAACAAAAAGGAAGCACATCCATTGTAAGAGATGGAAAGGAGAGATAGATATGTATGATGAGGAAATGAGAAATAACGATACCGCGGAAAACACCACGGAACAGACCACCGGGCAGACCGGAGGAAACTATTATGATACAGGCAGTACTTATACTCACTATGATTCTTCAGAAGCCATGAACCAGAAAGCACCGAAACAGAAACGGGAAAGAAAGGCCGGCGGGTTTGGCAGAACCGTAGCCAAATGCCTTGTGCTGGCTCTGGTATTCGGAAGCGTTTCCAGTGCAGCATTTATGGGAGTCAACTATGTGGGAAATAAGGTACTTGGTGATTCTGTGGAGACGAAGGTAAGCCTGAGTAAAGCAGATACGGCCGTTCCGGCCACCAGTACAGCATCCGCAGCGTCTGATGTGTATGACGTATCCGGCATCGTAGAGAACTGCATGCCGTCCGTCGTATCCATTACCAACGTAAGCACCCAGGAGTTCCGGACGATCTTTGGAAACTATGAGCAGGAAAGCCAGTCCAGTGGTTCCGGTATTATTATCGGACAGAACGACACGGAGCTTCTGATTGTGACCAACAACCATGTAGTATCCGGATCCAAGGAACTGAGCGTTTACTTTAACTCTGATGGACAGGATGCAGATGAGGACAATGTTATTTCTGCAAAGATCAAAGGAACCGATGCAGACAAAGACCTGGCAGTGATTGCTGTTCAGTTAAGCGACATTCCGGCAGAGACCATGAGCAATATTAAAGTTGCTACGGTCGGTGATTCTTCTGCACTGAAAGTCGGCGAGCCGGTCGTTGCCATTGGTAACGCTTATGGTTATGGACTTTCCGTTACCTCCGGTATTGTCAGCGCTCTGAACCGTGAAGTAACCGTACAGTCTGACGGACAGAACATTACCAATAAACTGATCCAGACCGATGCAGCCATCAACCCTGGTAACAGTGGCGGTGCTCTCCTGAACAGCAAAGGAGAACTGATTGGTATCAACTCTGTAAAATTTATTTCTGAAGATGTAGAAGGTATGGGTTATGCCATCCCGATCTCTGATGTAGAATCTATCATCGGTGACCTGATGAACAAGACGACCAGAGATAAAGTAGAAGATGGTGCACAGGGGTACCTTGGAGTTTCCAACTGTGTGGATGTAACCGAGGAAGTATCCAAGAACTACAACATGCCGGTTGGTGTTTATGTACGGAAGGTTCTTGACGGACTGGGAGCTGCCAATGCAGGTATGCAGGATGGCGATATCATCACCAAAGTAGACGGAACCACCATTTCCGGATATGATCAGCTGAAGGATCTCATGAGCTACTACTCCGCAGGAGAGACCATCGAGGTCGTAGTCCAGAGAATGAACGGCTCTGAATATACCGAGCAGACACTGAATGTAACTTTGAGTACCGCTGATCAGGCCAGTGCACAGAGCCAGAATCAGAGTCAGGATAACAGTAATAAATAAACAGCAGTTTATGAATAGAAAATCAGGGTCTGCCGCAGTGCGGCGGACCCTTTTTCGTCGTACGGGAAACATGGTTTTATGAAAAGTTTACTTGCTCTTCCAGGGGCGAGCCGATATAATTGAAGTTATATTATTGTTCAGACAGCAGCCAGACACTCGCTGTCAGGCTGCGTAAGAACTTGATTCAGGAGTGGGCAGGCTCCTTTTGCGAAGCAAAACTTTGAATGAGCCTGCGAATCGTTACTGGAACGAGATACGAGTGAACAGTAACGAAACCATAGCAAATGGATACAGAAAGAGGACTTAGATGGATCAGGATAAAGAATTTGATAAAGATACAGAAACAGAACAGGATCAGGTGACGGAGACTGTGAATCAGGATCATCAGGAGGATGAGTACGAGGATGTGTGCTTCGTCTGCCACCGTCCGGCCAGCAAGGCAGGAAAGATGATTCACCTGACACCGGAGATTCATATCTGCGCAGAATGCATGCAGCGTACCATGGATATGATGAACAATGGGAACATTGATTACAGCAAGATGGATTTCTCACATATGCCCAATATCAGCATGATCAACCTGTCAGATCTGCAGAACATGATTCCAAAGCGCCAGAAAGTGAAGAAGAAAGCGCCGGAGCAGAAGACAGAGGCACAGAAAGCAATGGATATCCGTTCCATTCCGGCACCCCATAAGATCAAGGCCAGTCTGGACGAATATGTGGTAGGCCAGGAGAAGGCGAAGAAAGTCATTTCTGTGGCGGTGTATAACCACTATAAGAGAGTGGCTGCCGGAGCAGATGCGGACGGAATCGAGATCGAGAAGTCAAATATGCTCATGATCGGACCCACCGGAAGCGGCAAGACCTATCTGGTGAAGACGCTGGCGAAGCTTCTGGATGTGCCGCTGGCCATTGCAGATGCCACGTCTCTGACGGAAGCCGGATATATCGGTGACGATATTGAAAGCGTATTGTCTAAATTACTGGCAGCAGCGGACAATGATGTGGAGAAAGCGGAGCGCGGTATTGTTTTCATCGATGAGATCGACAAGATTGCCAAGAAAAGAAATACCAACCAGAGAGATGTAAGCGGAGAATCTGTACAGCAGGGGCTTTTAAAACTGCTGGAAGGTGCTGATGTGGAAGTGCCGGTGGGAGCCAACAGTAAGAATGCCATGGTTCCGTTGGAGACCATGAACACAAAAAATATTCTGTTTATCTGCGGTGGTGCATTCCCGGATCTGGAGGAGATCATCAAGGAGCGGCTGAACAAGCAGTCTTCCATTGGTTTCCAGGCAGATCTGAAGGATAAATATGACCATGACAAGAACCTGATCCGGAAGGTGACGGTGGAGGATCTTCGGAACTTTGGCATGATTCCGGAGTTTCTGGGAAGACTTCCGGTGATCTTTACCCTGGATGCGTTAAGCGAAGAAATGATGGTGAAGATTCTGCGGGAGCCGAAGAATGCCATTCTCAAACAGTACCAGAAGCTTCTGGCGCTTGATGAGGTGAAGCTTGATTTTTCAGATGATGCGCTGACCGCCATTGCCAGAAAGGCCATGGAGAAGGATACGGGAGCCAGAGCGCTTAGAGCCATTATTGAGGAATTTATGCTGGATATTATGTATGAGATTCCGAAGGATGACAATATCGGCCAGGTAACCATTACCGGAGATTATATTGAACATAAGGGAGGTCCGCTCATTACCATGCGCGGCGTCCCTGCTGTGGAAATGAGAGGGTAAATGAAATTCATGAGATTTCTTTTTGTACAGCTGGCACTGGCTCTGTTCCAGATCGATCTGGCGGTGAAGCAGGAAGTGGAGCAGTTTCCGGAGCAGGAAGAGGAGCATCTTCTTCCGGGCGGCCTGGCGGGTGTGAAACGTCTCCACAATCATGGAATGGCAGGCGGCCGGGCCGTGGACCATATGCGGGAGATTATAAAAGTCAGCGGTATCATGACACTGGGGTGTATCGGAGCATTTATCCGTTCCCTTATAAAACCGGCAGGCAATGTGGAGCGGGCCGGATGGGCAATCCTCACCGGAGGAGCCCTGTCCAATCTCTATGAACGCTGCCGGAAGGGCTATGTGGTGGATTATATCCGGTTCCACAGTCCATGGAAGCGGCTGAACCGTCTGGTGTTTAATCTGGCAGACTTTTTCATTTTCATCGGGTCAGCACTCATTGTACTCGGGAAAAAAGAGTAAGAAACATCTGAAAGGCAGAGAGTTTAGTTCTCTGCCTTTGTCAATGCAGTCCGGATGGCACTCATCAGCATGAGCGAGGTATACTGACTGTCCTCCGAATAAGAGAGCTGATCCAGTGACTGCTTTTCGCAGATCTGTGTGGAAAGAGATTCCAGGGCAGGTTCCATCAGCGGATACATGGCGGAGACGGCTTCGTCCAGCTGCCGGAAACGAATGGAAGAAATATAATCTTCATCTACCGTGACGGCGATTTCCACCGGATTGCCGTCCAGGGTCATGGAAGCGGTGTAGATGCCGGCTGTATACCGGTGGGAGTCCTCTTCTGCATGCTGTGTATTGCTGCCGGGCGCGAACATGAAAATAAACAGCAGCAGAAAGAGAATGCCGAGGACAATGAAGACGGCTGTATAGATCAGTTCTTTCATATGAAAGACCCAGATTCTGGTTTGAGTGCTCATGCAGGCCTCCTGTATCAATAGTTCTTTGTTATACACTATGAAAAAAAGGTAGCTTTATGCATAAAAATTTTCAAATTTTCTCTTCCTTTTTACGGCATTTTGCATTACTATATAATGTAGGTATTTAGTATCTGTAAAATATGTTGGGAATTTTGCGGATGCTTTTTTATGGGAGTTTGTACAAATGTATTTCGGTAAAGGAGAGAGCGTATTATGATTTCAAACCAGATTCTTCAAAATACGATTGACGGGCTGAAGGGGATTACAAGGGTAGATCTTTGCGTAATGGACATGGAAGGACAGGTTCTGGCTTCCACAGAGAAGCAGCCGGAAGGCCTGGGTGCGGAAGTGACGGCATTCATTACTTCGCCGGCAGACAGTCAGGTAGTGCACGGATATCAGTTCTTCAAAGTATTTGATGATAACCAGCTGGAATATATTCTGCTGGCAAAAGGGTCCAATGATGACGTTTATATGGTAGGAAAGCTGGCTGCTTTTCAGCTGGGAAGTCTGCTGACGGCCTACAAGGAACGGTTTGACAAAGATAACTTCATCAAGAACCTCCTGCTGGACAACCTGCTTCTGGTAGATATTTACAACCGTGCCAAGAAGCTCCATATTGCAACAGAAGTGCGCCGCGTGGTATTTATTATTGAGAGCAGCCGGGAACGTGTGAATACAGCACTGGATAATGTACGGAATCAGTGTGGCTCCAAGTCCAAGGATTTCATTACCGCAGTGGATGAGAAGAATGTTATTGTGGTAAAAGAACTGTCCCCGGGCGAGGGCTATGACGAGATGTACAAAGCGGCAAAGGTCATGAAGGAAGCAGCCTGTGTAGATGGAGAAGAAGTGCATGTGGCACTTGGTACCATTGTTGGTGAGATCAAGGAAGTATCCCGTTCCTACAAAGAAGCGAGAATGGCACTGGATGTAGGTAAGATTTTCTTTGATGACAGGGATGTGATCGCATACAGTTCCCTGGGAATCGGCCGACTGATTTATCAGCTTCCCATTCCACTCTGTAAGATGTTCATCCGTGAGATTTTTGATGGAAGATCACCGGACGACTTTGATGAGGAGACTCTGACCACCATTAATAAATTTTTTGAGAACAGCCTGAATGTATCTGAGACTTCCAGACAGCTGTATATTCACAGAAATACACTGGTATACCGTCTGGATAAACTGCAGAAATCCACAGGCCTTGATATCCGTGTCTTCGAGGATGCCATCACGTTTAAGATTGCACTGATGGTAGTAAAGTACATGAAATATATGGAGACTCTGGATTACTAGAATGTTAGGAGATTTTCAATGATTACACTGGAAAATGTTGTAAAGTCTTATCCCAATGGAGTGGGCGCCATCAATGGGATCAGTCTGCATATTGAGAGAGGCGAGTTTGTATTCGTGGTAGGAGACAGCGGTTCCGGTAAATCCACGCTGATCAAACTGCTTTTAAAGGAACTGGAACCGACGGAAGGAACCATCCGGGTCAACGGAGTGCTTCTGAACCGTATGAAGAAACGGAACATTCCCAAATACCGCAGAAAAATCGGATGCGTATTCCAGGATTTCCGTCTGTTAAAGGACAGGAATGTCTATGAAAATGTGGCGTTTGCCCAGAGGGTAATTGTAACGCCAACCAAAGAGATTAAGAAAAATGTGCCGGCTATGCTGTCTTTGGTAGGACTGGCAGAAAAGTATAAATCATTTCCGAGACAGCTTTCCGGTGGAGAGCAGCAAAGGGTGGCGCTGGCAAGAGCGCTGGTCAACAGCCCGGATATTCTGCTGGCTGACGAGCCGACGGGTAACCTGGATCCGAAGACCTCCATGGAGATCATGAAGCTGCTGGAAGAGATCAATGCCCGGGGAACGACGGTACTGGTGGTGACTCATGACCAGGATATTGTAAATACCATGAAGAAACGTGTTATCCGTATGCAGAAAGGTATTATCACAGGAGACGAGAAAGAAAGCGGGTATATCGGATGAGATTCAGTACGATAGGATATTGCATAAAACAGGGATTTAAAAATATATGGAGAAACAAGTTGTTCTCCCTTGCATCTATGGCCACTATGTCTGCATGTATTTTTATGTTTGGTATTTTCTTCTGCATTGTGCAGAATTTTCAGTATTTTGTGAAGGAAGCGGAGGAAGGAGTAGCCATTACGGTTCTTTTTGACGAGGGAATTACGGAAGACCAGATCATGGAGATTGGAAAGGATCTGACCAAGAGAGAGGGTGTCGCTGAGGTTGTTTATGTGTCGGCGGATGAAGCATGGAAGAGCTATCAGGAAACGTATTTCCAGGGTGATGAGTCCATGGCGGATGCCTTTGTCAATGACAATCCGCTGGCCAACAGTGCAAACCTGGAGATTTATATGAAAGATATTTCTCTTCAGGACAATCTGGTAACCTACATAGAGTCCATTGATGGTGTGCGGAAGGTGAACCGTTCCGACCAGGTAGCGGACATGCTTTCCGGATTTAACCGTCTGGTCAGCTATGTATCCGTGGCAGTGATCGGACTTTTGCTGGCAGTATCCATTTTCCTGATCAGCAACACGGTAGCAACCGGTATTGCCGTCCGGAAAGAGGAGATCGCCATTATGCGCCTGATTGGTGCAAAAAATTCCTTTATTGAGGCACCGTTCCTTATTGAGGGTGTAATCATCGGTCTTGTAGGTGCAGCACTGCCGTTGATCGTACTGTATTATCTGTATCATAAGGTGATTCTGTATGTTGCGGGAGAATTCAATATGCTGACCAGTGTTATGAAGTTCCTTTCGGTGAACGAGCTGTTTGGCACGCTGCTTCCGGTAGGCATGCTTCTCGGTGTGGGAATCGGATTCTTCGGAAGTATCGTAACGAGTCATCGCCATCTTCGGGTATAGAGGAGAAAGAGAATGAAGCAGCGCCTGGTAAAAGGATTTCTGGTGCTTGCTCTGATGTGTCTTCTGTCGGGAATACTGTTCTGGAAAGGACAGACTGTCCAGGCGAATCCTGGAGATTCCGGGGATGAGGAGGAAGAAGAGGAAGCCGGGGAAACAGCGGATACCGACACAAAGGAACTGGAGGAAAAGCGCCAGAATGCCCTGGATCAGATTAAATCCATCAAGTCGGATATCAGTACCGTGGAAGACCAGATTAAGGATCTGAAGACCAGCAAAAGCGATCTTCAGACCTATATTAATAAGCTGGATCAGGAAGTAAATACCCTGTCCGCAAAGATCCGGACGCTTCAGGGACAGGTCAGTGATCAGGAAGCGAAGATCGGTGATAAAAAAGAAGAGATTGAACAGAAACAGGAAGAACTGGAAGCTGCGGAAAGCGATATGGCAGAGCAGTATGATCTGATGAAGAAGCGGATTCAGTATATGTATGAGAATGCCAGCCAGTCATGGCTGGAGATCTTGCTGGAATCAGACAGTTTTTCCGATCTGGTGAACCGGGCGGAATACGCCACGGAAATGTTTCAGTATGACCGGGAGATGATGCAGCAGTTAAAAGAAGCCCGGGATGCGGTGGAACAGCAGAAAAAGGATATGGAAGAAGAAAAAGAAAATTTGGAGACTGCCAGACAGGAGCTGAAAAATATGCTGGCCCAGGTGGAAGAGCAGAAAAAAGCGGTGAATACGGCCATGGCAGCCAAGACACAGCAGATTGCGGATTACCAGAGCCAGATTGATTCTGCTTCCGGAAAGCAGGATGAATATGAAAAACAGCTGGACGAGCAGGAGAAGCTGCTGGCCCAGGTGGAAAATCAGATTGCGGCAGCTGCTGCGGCCAAAGCAGCGCAGGATGACGGAGACGGAGGAAGCTCCGGATTCCGCTGGCCATGCCCTGCAAGCCATCGGATTACCAGTGGATTTGGAAGCCGTTCCGCTCCGGTACCGGGAGCATCTACTTATCACAAGGGAATTGATATCGGTGCTGCCAGCGGATCCGCCATTGTGGCGGCGGCAGCAGGACGTGTGACCACGGCGGCTTACAGCAGTTCCGCAGGAAATTATGTGGTCATTTCTCATGGGAACGGCATTTCCACGGTATATATGCATGCGTCTGCATTGTATGTATCGGAAGGAGCAGCCGTTTCGGCAGGAGATACCATTGCGGCGGTGGGATCTACCGGATTTTCGACTGGACCTCATCTTCACTTTGGCGTGATTGTAAATGGAAGTTATGTGAACCCCTCTGGTTATGTGAACTAGAGGGGCTTCATAGAATAGAGGGAAGAAAAAAGGAGAGACGTGCATGGAAGAAAAACAGAAGAATCATTCCTTCAGAAAAGGTCTGGTATGCGGCGTTCTGATATGTATGCTGGGAGTTGCCGTTTGCGGCTGCGGAGCTGCCTGGGCGCTGGGACGACTGGGTCTGGCAGGTTTGAGCGGGCTGGCATCAGGTTCAGACCAGTCGGAAGTCAGCAGTAAAATGCAGGAACTGCAGAGTTACATTGACCGTTATTTCCTGTTCGACTATGCAAAAGAGGACGAGGAGAGCGGAATTTATAAAGGCATGATGGCCGGTCTGGGTGATGTGTATACCACCTATTACACACCGGATGAATATGCAAGTTTTATGGAAAGCTCCAATGGAAGCTACAGCGGCATCGGAGCTATGTTAAGCCAGGATTACAATACCGGAATCATCACGGTTGTAAAGGTATTTGACGGTTCTCCGGCAGCGGATGCAGGCATTCAGCCGGATGATATTCTCTATAAGGTAAAAGGCGAAGAAGTAACCGGAGAGGATTTAAGCCTGGTGGTTACGGATCTGAAGGGCGAGGAAGGCACAGATGTGGAGATCAGCATGATGCGTGGTACGGATGTGCTGGATTTCACGCTTACGCGCAGAAGCATTGAAGTTCCCACGGTAGAATATCAGATGCTGGATGAGAATATTGGTTATATTGCCATCAGTGAATTTGATGATGTGACCGATGAGCAGTTCATTGCAGCACTGGAGGATCTGAAATCCCAGGGCATGAAGAACCTGGCCATTGATCTGAGAAATAACGGCGGCGGCCTGGTGGATGTGACCTGCAATATTCTGGATCAGCTGCTCCCGGAAGGACTGATTGTCTATACGGAAGATAAAAATGGCGAGCGTCAGGAAGAATATTCCGATGCAGAACATTATTTTGACGGAAAGATGGCAGTCCTGGTCAATGGAAACAGCGCCAGCGCATCAGAGATCTTTGCGGGAGCCATCAAGGATTACGGTGTGGGCACGCTCATTGGAACCCAGACCTTTGGAAAGGGAATTGTACAGAGTCTGTTCCCCTTAAGTGATGGTTCTGCCATTAAGATTACCGTGTCCAGATATTACACACCGGCTGGAAATAATATCCATGGAGTGGGCATTACACCGGACATTATTCTGGAACGGGATACGGAAAGAGAAGAAGATAATCAGCTCCAGAAAGCCATTGAAGTATTAAGCGAATAAGATTCCCCTTTATTTGAACGGTCAACTTTGCTATAATAGACAGAATAAAGGAGGATGACCAATGAATTACAGTAAAAAAAGCACCTCCAGAAAGCAGAAAGCGCTCAAGTCCAAGAAGAGTAAGATGGGCAAAAAACTGGGCGTTGTCTTTCTGAAGACGCTGTTAGTGCTGTGTATAGCATTAGGAGTTGCCGGCGTGTGCGGCGGAATTGGAATTGTCAAAGGAGTGATTGAAAATGCTCCGGACATTACCAGCGCCAGTGTATTGCCGCGAGGATATAAATCTACGGTATACGATGCGGATGGCAACAAGACGGCAGAGCTGGTTGCAGAAGGAACCAACCGTACTTATGTAAAACTGGAAAATATACCGAAACAAGTGCAGGAAGCGTTTATTGCCATTGAGGATGAACGTTTCTATGAGCACAACGGCATTGACCTGCAGGGAATTGTCCGTGCAGGTGTCAAATTTGTTACCAGCGGGTTTAAGAAAACCCAGGGTGCCAGTACCATTACCCAGCAGCTGCTGAAAAATAATGTGTTCGATTTCATGTCAGAGGATACCATGCTGGATAAGATCGAACGAAAGCTGCAGGAACAGTATCTGGCCATTAAGCTGGAAGACATTATGAGCAAGGATGAGATTCTGGAGAGTTATCTGAACACCATCAACCTGGGGCAGAATACCCTGGGTGTTCAGGCGGCGGCGAACCGGTATTTCGGAAAGAGTGTCAGCGAGCTGGATATTTCCGAAGCTGCGGTTCTGGCAGCGATTACCAAGAGCCCGACCGAATACAATCCGATCAAACATCCTGATAAGAACAAAGAACGTCGTGCGCTGGTACTTCAAAATATGCTGGATCAGGGCTATATCAGCCAGAGCCAGTATGAGAGTGCCCTTTCGGATGATGTGTATGCAAGAATCAGCGAGCACAATGAGGAGACCCAGTCGACTAATTCTGTGTATTCTTATTTTGTGGATGCGGCTATCAGCCAGGTACAGAAGGATCTGGTGGAGAAGGCTGGTTATTCAGAGACACAGGCGTTTAATGCGCTGTACAGCAGCGGCCTGAAGATTTATACGACGCAGGATCCCGGTGTGCAGAGCGCTCTGGATGAAGAATTTGCAAATCCGGAGAATTTCCCGGCAAATTCCAAAGTGGCCATTGAGTGGGCCATGAGTGTGGTGACCAAAGATGGGGAAACCACCAACTACAGCCAGGAAATGATGTTCAAGTATTACAAAGAACAGGATTCCAGCTACGAGCCCCTGTATGATTCAGAGGAAGAGGCACAGGCAGCCATTGACGGTTATGTGGCGACACTGAATATTTCTGATGATGATACGGTCTATGAGAAAACGTCCATGATCATCCAGCCCCAGGCTTCCATGGTGATTATGGATCAGACCACAGGTGATGTGGTGGCTATGATCGGCGGACGCGGAGAGAAGACGGCGAACAAGACGCTGAACCGTGTAACGGATGCTCTGCGAAATCCGGGTTCTACGTTTAAGGTGGTAGCAGCCTATGCACCGGCTTTTGAGGAACTGGGATATGGTCCGGGAACGGTGCAGTATGATGGACCCTTTGCCTATACAGAAGGTGGAAAAGTCGGAAGACTGGTGAATAACTGGGATAAGAAGACCCAGTATCGTGGATGGACCACATTGAGAGAGGCCATTACCCGTTCCATGAACATTGTGGCTGTCAAGACCATCACGGATGTAACTCCGACAGTTGCCATTGATTATCTGTTAAGATTTGGATTTACCAGCCTGCAGCTGGAAGGCGCCAACTCTGATTACGGTCAGGCACTGGCACTGGGTGGACTGACCAACGGTGTCTCCAACCTGGAGTTGACCGCAGCCTATGCGGGAATTGCCAATGGCGGAGCTTACAACAGTCCGAAGATGTACAGCAAAGTCGTAGATAACGATGGAAATGTAATTCTGGATAATACTATATCTGAGCCGACACAGGTGATTTCCGAGCAGAATGCATGGCTTCTCATTGACTGCATGAAAGACGTAGTTACAGGAGCAGGAGGAACTTCCAGTGCGGCGAAGATTAGTAATATGACCACAGCCGGTAAATCAGGTACTACATCTGAGAACCGTGATGTATGGTTCGTAGGTATGTCCCCGTACTATACGGCAGGTATCTGGGTAGGATATGATAATAATGGTTACAAACATGAGCTGAGCAGCAAGACCGGTGAGACAAGCTTCCACAAGAAGCTCTGGTCCAAGGTCATGAGCCGGATTCATCAGGGACTGGAAAATAAAGATTTCACCAAGCCGTCCGGTATTGTACAGGCAACCATCTGTACCAAATCCGGTAAGCTGGCGATTCCGGGCGTCTGCGACAGTGACGGCCGTTCCGGCATTGTAATCAACGAGTATTTTGCAGAGGGCACACAGCCTACAGAAACCTGCGATAAGCATGTTCTGGTGAATATCTGTGCGGATACAGGACTGCTGGCAACCAGTATGTGTCCGAATCAGATTGTACAGTCTAAGGTACTGCTCCCGGCTATGCAGGATGGCGTGGCAGAGGCAGTGACGCTGGATACCGCATATGGTATCAGTGCAAATCTGCAGGCAGCGACCTGTACGGTTCATTCCGGCGGTGTCTATGTGCCGAGTATTTATGAACAGTCCGGCGCAGCGGCAGGAGCGGTAACGCCCACAGATCCGAATGCAGCGGCAGATCCCAATGCGGTGACGGATCCGGCTGCAGGAGACCCCGCAGCGGGTGACGGAACCGCAGGTTCCGCAGGTGTTGAATAGTAATAAGAGATAAAAAGATCCCCGGTATGGGAAGCTGATCCTGGAATCAGCCCCCTGTACCGGGGATTTGTTTTGCCCGCTTTTGGAGTTTTGAATGTTAATCGTTCAGGGTTTTGGAGGTCAGTCCCTGATGAAGTTCTGTCATATAAGTGTTCCAGATGGCCAGCGGATAGGAGGCACCGGAGAGGGAACGGGCACTTCTGGGAGAGTCAAATCCGACCCAGACGCCGGTGGTGTAATATCCGGTGTAGCCGACGAACCAGCCGTCCAGATTATCATTGGTAGTTCCGGTCTTTCCTGCACAGGGCATGCCGGGGATGGCATTTCCATGGGCGGTTCCTCTGGTCAGGACGCCTTCCAGAATATTGGTCATTTCATGGGTTGCCTTTGACTGGTAGATCTGTTTTTCTTCCTGCTCCGGCATGACGACGATATTTCCATCCATATCAGTGATCATGGTGATGCAGGTGGGCTGGCGGTAAATGCCTTCATTTTCCAGAGTGGCATAAGCTGCAGTCATTTCCAGTGAGCTGGCTCCGGTGGTCAGTCCGCCCAGAGCAGCTGCCGGGGTGTAGTCCGTTTCTTCGATGGAAGAAAAATTCATATTTAACAGATAGGAAAGTCCCACTTCCGGGGTCAGTTCCTTGAAAAGCTTGTAGGCCACGGTGTTCTTGGACTGTTCCACAGCTGTCCGCAAGGAGATGGCGCCGGCATAGTGATTACCGGAGTTGGACGGTCCGTCCGCTTCCTTGGAGTCAATGACGGTGCTGGAAGCGGTGTATCCGCGCTCCAGAGCGGGGGTGTAGACAATCAAAGGCTTGATGGAACTGCCGGGCTGCCGGAAGCTTAAATAGGCACGGTTGTAATCCTGAGAGATGCCCTCCTGGGAACGTCCGCCCACAATGGCGGTGACCAGTCCGGTTTCATTATCAATGGTAACTGCGGATGCCTGCAGCGCATAGGTTCCGTTACTGTTCATGGTGTTGTAGGCTTCCAGCTCTGTGTCAATGGTGTTCTGCAGTAACTTCTGGGCATTCATGTCAATGGAAGTATAAACCCGATAGCCGCCCGTGTAGAGCTTCTCATGGCAGGTGTCATAATCTTCCCCGGTGGCCTGCATCAGTGCGCGGGTGGCACATTCATAGATATAGGTGTGCGCCCAGGTACGGGTGAACTGGGGAGAAGAATTATCCAGGGTGATTTCTTCCTTAACCGCCTGTGCATAGTCGTTCTCGGAAATAACACCGTCATCCTTCATATTTTCCAGAATCAGATCCCGCCGCTTCAACGTATTGTCCTTGTGGGTCAGCGGATCATAGAGACTGGGGCTGTTGGGAATGGCACAGAGAAATGCGACTTCGGACAGGCTCAAGTCGGAAGCATCTTTGCTGAAATACCCCTGACTGGCCGCCTGAATTCCATAATAGCCGTTGGAAAAGTAAATATTGTTGATATAGAATTCCAGCAGTTCGTCTTTGGAATATTTTTTCTCCAATGCCATGGAGATAAAAATTTCTTCCACTTTTCGTTCCCAGCGGACTGTGTGGGTCAGGTAAATATTCCGGGCCAGCTGCTGGGTGATGGTGCTTCCGCCCTGGGTGATGCTTTCACTGGACACCAGGGATTTAGCAGCACGGATAATGGCCAACGGGTCAAATCCATGGTGCTTGTAAAAACGCTTGTCTTCGATGCTGACAAAGGCCTCTTTTACCGTGTCCGGAATTTCATCGGAAGTGAGGTAAATCAGGTTGCGGTCATTTTTCAGAAGGGCGATGAGTGTGCCGTCCTTGTCATAAACTTCACCCTGCTGGTCTGTCTGAAAGTCAGCGGCAGTGGAAGTCTTCATAATCTGCTGGGCTTCCTGATGGAGCTGGAAGATTTTCTGCAGATATCCGGTCTGGAAAATAACAAAACAGACGCCGATGAAAATGCAGAGCATGGTCAGTTGGGTCAGACTGAAGAAAAAGTTTCCCATATCTTTTTTATGTTTTTTCTTACGGCGCTTTTTCTTTTTTACAGATTCTTCTTTTTCCATATGATAAAACTCCCTTTTCTTGTGATTTCTGTAACGATCATGATATTCCCTGCCGGGCTATCCCAGGAACAGGCACCAGAGGGGAACGGTAATCATGGACAACAGGGTGGAAAATACCACGCATTTGGTTGCAAATACTTCATCAGTCTGGTATTTGGCAGCCATAACGGCAGCGGTGCTGGCAGCCGGCATTCCGGACAGTACCACGCAGACGCCGGTTACCAGAGATTCGGCGTGGCCGATCCGGCAGCCGATGAGTACCAGAAGCGGAATAACAAAGAGCCGGATCAGGGAATAATAGCAGGTATCCCTGGAAACCAGATCTTTCAGCCGTACCTCGGCCAGAATGGTACCTACCAGAATCATGGCCAGGAAGGTATTGGAATTGGCAATGGTCCGGATGGTAGTATCTAACGGTTCTGGCGGTGTAATCTGAAAAATCATCAGAAACAGTCCGATGACCACGGCCAGAATACATGGGTGAGAGGCGATTTTTTTCAACAGTGTCTTTTTATCCGGCGCTTCCGTAAAATACGTAAGGCCGATGGTCCACATGAAAATCCGCTGGGGAATACAGTAAATGGCTGCATAGAGAAGCCCTACGCTGCCGAAAATACCTTCTGCAATGGGATTTCCAAGAATCCCGGCATTGGAACAGATGGTACAGTACTGGAGTACCTTTTTTCGATCCCCTCCAAAGCCCGGGTATAAAAAGGAACTCATAGCCGCCGTGCCCGCCTGAATCAGAAAGGCGGCAATGCAGACTGCCATACAGCTGATCAGAATTTCCTTATTAAATTCCATTTCAAATGATTTCACAATGCTGGCTGGCAGCGTCACGTCAATGACCAGATTACTCAGCATGGTTTTGCCGCCGTCATTGATGATCCGTTTCTTCCGGAGAAACATACCCAACAGCATGAGAATAAATAATGTACCCTGCATTTCAAACAGGCCTGAAAAATCCATCATCCGGATGTCTCCTTTGTAATTGCTTTGCAATACTTCTATTATACAGGCATTGTAGAGAGGGGACAAGCACAGAACAAACATTCGATTTTGCTGTACTTTTTGAGACAGGAATGATATACTGATTTAGCAGCATACAACACAGTTTACACAGCAGTCAGACATTTGCTGTCAGGCTGCGTAAGAATGAAGTGATAACAATCAGGAGAAATCATGGATCATTTTAAGTTAGTATCTGAATATCAGCCGACCGGAGACCAGCCCCAGGCAATCAAAGAGCTGGTAGAAGGTTTTAAAGAGG
>CAVFMZ010000059.1:0-17303 GCA_963623675.1 Firmicutes bacterium CAG:176
CTGTGCGGGTGTAGTTCAATGGTAGAACACTAGCCTTCCAAGCTAGATACGTGGGTTCGATTCCCATCACCCGCTTTGGATAGCAACTATCCACAAAATGTGTCCGTAGCTCAGCTGGATAGAGCAACGGCCTTCTAAGCCGTGGGTCGGGGGTTCGAATCCCTTCAGGCACGTTTGTCAAATGTTCTATGGTGGGTGTGGCGCAGTTGGTTAGCGCGCCAGATTGTGGCTCTGGAGGCCGAGGGTTCGAATCCCTCTACCCACCTTATAATGGGCTATCGCCAAGCGGTAAGGCACAGGACTTTGACTCCTGCATTCGCTGGTTCGAATCCAGCTAGTCCAGTAGGACCAGTGATTCGATATGCTGGCTCAGTAATTTAATGTGGGATATTAGCTCAGTTGGTAGAGCACTTGACTTTTAATCAAGTTGTCCGGGGTTCGAATCCCCGATGTCTCACTAAAAGACACTGGTTATCCAGTGTCTTTTTTGCTTTTGGCAAGCTGACGAAAAATGTCGGATCAGGACGCGGTCTGTTGACATTTCTGGACAGCTTTTGGAATTTTTGTTTGGAAAAAAGTCTAAAAAAGTCGAAAATTTATGTGTTTTGTCAATGTACATATGCCCGTGTGGGACGTATAATAAGTGCAACAAGTGAGAACGAAACACAAAGTGATTTCCTTTCTTGCCTGTTCAATTGAATATTTATGGATGGTACCGTCCCCCCTAATCCCCCTTAATGAATAAACCCTCCCTTTTTTGATTATTCTTTAAAAGCGGTGTCATCATAAATGTACGAAAAGTTGTTGCAGAAAGACCAGAGGTCCCCCGCCTCTGGTCTTTCTACGTCTAGCTCAAACTTTACATAGATTTTACATATCTGTCTTTCAGACTTTACATTCCCCTTATAATATGTTAATAGATAAATTAGGTTTACAAGGTCTACGAAAGGCAGAGGTTTGTTGTATGGCATTGATTTATATTGTGGAGGATGACCAGAACATCCGCGAAATTGAAAGTTTTGCCCTGAAAAACAGCGGTTATACCATTATGGATTTTGAGTGTGCGAAGGATTTTTATCATCAGCTGGCGGAGAAGGTTCCGGACTGTATTTTGCTGGATATCATGCTCCCGGATGAGGATGGACTGGAGATCCTGAAAAAGGTAAGATCCATTCCGGATACCAGAAAGGTTCCGATTATGATGATTACGGCCAAGACCACGGAACTTGACAAAGTGAAAGGGCTGGATATGGGAGCGGATGATTATATTACCAAGCCGTTTGGTATCATGGAGCTGATCTCTCGTGTGAAAGCGCTCCTGCGCCGCAGCATGAATATGGAGGATGAAAAATTCCTCTCTGCCGGAGATATTTTCCTGGATGGCGAGAAACATATGGTGTATGTGAAGGACGAGCCGGTGGAGCTGACATTCAAAGAATATGAGCTTCTGAAGCTGCTCATTCAGAACCAGGGCATTGTCATGTCCCGTGATGTGATCATGGAGCGGATCTGGGGCATTGATTTTGAAGGAGAATCCCGCACGCTGGATGTACATATTAAGACATTGCGGCAGAAGCTGAAAAATGCGGGAACCCTGATTAAAACCGTGAGAAATGTGGGGTATATGATCGAGTGAAAAAGAAAATACGCCGGGAGTTTATATTAGTCGCTCTTTTTACCATTACATTGACCACCCTGCTGGTAACAGCACTTTTCTACGATTTCTTCAAGCGGGAAGTGATGGATGAGCTGCAGACGGATGTGCGGGTTCTGCAGGAGACCGGAATATTTGAAGGTACAGAGAATGGCTCTGATATCAAAGAAATGAATCTGGATGAGCTGCGGATTTCCCTCATTGCATCGGATGGATCGGTGGTGTATGACAATGATGCCAATGTAGGAGAACTGGGAAATCACGGCGACCGTCCGGAAGTGTCCCAGGCATTTCAGACGGGAACCGGACAGGCCATCAGACGATCCAATACCATGGATGAGAGCGCATTTTATTATGCAGTGCTGCAGGAAGACGGTACGGTTCTCCGTGTGGCCAAGGAAGCCTCCAGTATCTGGAGAATTTTCAAAAATGCCCTTCCCATTGTATGCCTGATGGCAGTGGCTGTGTTCTGCCTCTGCTATGTGCTGGCCACCCGTGCGACCCGGATGTTGATGAAACCCATTGATTATGTGGGAAGCCATCTGGATGAATGCGAGGAAGTGGAGATCTATGAGGAACTGGTACCATTTGTTCAAACCATCCGGAAACAGCATGAGGATATTGTAAAAAACGCGCAGATGCGGCAGGAGTTTACGGCCAATGTGTCTCATGAGCTGAAGACGCCGCTGACCTCCATCTCCGGATACGCGGAACTCATTGAGCATCATATGGCATCCGCACAGGATATACCGCGTTTTGCGGGCGAGATTCACAGAAGTGCCAACCGGCTTCTGAGCATGATCAATGATATTATCCGTCTGTCCGAACTGGATGTGATGGAGACAGCAGACATGACATTTGACCGGGTGCCGCTCTATGTTCTGGCGGAGAGCTGTGTGGACATGCTGCAGCTGAAGGCGGAAAAACATAAGGTCACACTGGAATTGAAAGGAAGGCCCTGCTATGTGGCCGGTAACCGGGAGATGGTGGAGGAAATTCTCTACAACCTGTGTGACAATGCCATCCGGTACAATAATCCGGGCGGAAGTGTGACGGTGACAGCGGAACCAAAAGACGGGAAGGTGATGCTTCAGGTGGCGGATACCGGTATTGGTATTTCCAAAGAACACCAGCAGAGAGTCTTTGAACGGTTTTACCGGGTGGATAAGAGCCGGTCCAAGGCAACCGGAGGAACCGGTCTCGGCCTTGCCATTGTAAAACATATGGTGGCGCAGCATCATGCGGAGCTTAAGCTGGAGAGTGAGGAAGGAAAAGGTACGGTCATCACGATTCTGTTTCAAAATGGGGATGATTCTGCTATAATAGAGCAGAAATCATAACAGACAGAATGTTAGGAGACCATATAAATATGAAATATATACATCAGACACAGTATTATGAAACAGATCAGATGGGCATTATCCATCATTCTAATTATATCCGGTGGATGGAAGAGGCCAGAATCGCCTACATGGATGAGATGGGCTTTCCGTACAAACGGGTGGAAGACGCCGGAATTATCAGTCCGGTGTTAAGCGTCCAGTGCGATTACAAAGCCATGACCTATTTTGGCGACCGGGTGTGCATTGATGTAAAGCTTTCTTCGTTCCGTGGCGTAAAATACGAGATTTCCTATGAGATGCGGGATGAGAAGACAGGAGAACTGCGGGCAGTGGGTAAATCCGGCCACTGCTTCCTCAATAAAAACGGAAGACCGTCCAACATCAAAAAGGAACTGCCGGAGCTGTATACGAAAATGGTGGAAGAACTGCAGAAGGTGGAAGAAGAACAGTGAAAGAACGATATGACCTTCTGGACAGTATCAGGGGAATTATGCTGCTCAGCATGATTGCCTATCATGGAATGTTTGACCTGGTGGAAATTTATGGACTTTCCGTATCCTGGTTCTGGGATACATCGGGTTATGTCTGGCAGCAGAGCATCTGCTGGACGTTTATCCTTTTATCGGGATTTTGCTGGAATCTTGGCAGAAGACATCTGAAAAGAGGTCTGATGATTTCAGGAGGAGGGCTTCTGGTGACGGCGGTAACTTATCTTTTTATGCCGTCAGAAAAGATTATATTTGGAATCCTGACTTTTACGGGAGCAGCTATGCTGCTTCTGATTCCATTATCAAAAGTGCTGGAACAGATTCTGGCATGGATGGGACTGGCAGGAAGTATTCTGCTTTTTATCCTGACAAGAAATGTAAACAGAGGAATTTGGGGCTTTGAAACGTTGCGGCTGGGAAAGGTACCAGGTATGCTGTACCGGGGACTGTTTATGACGTTTCTTGGATTTCCGGAGCCGGGATTTTTCTCCGGGGATTATTTTTCACTGGTGCCATGGATTTTTCTCTATCTGACCGGATATTTCCTGTACAGGCTGGTCATGAAGCGCCAGACAGTGAGGGACGTTTTGCACCTGCATCTGCCGGTTCCGTTTCTGGAGGCAGCAGGCCGGCACAGTCTGCTTTTGTATCTTCTGCATCAGCCATTATTGATGCTGGTGTTCACATTACTTGACTTTTGAGAATACGGATGATAACATATTGAGTATGAGCGGAACTGATGGAATTGGCAGACATGCAAGATTTAGGTTCTTGTGCCGCAAGGCGTGTGGGTTCAAGTCCCACGTTCCGCATCTACTGAACAAAAAAGAGGACGAACCAGATTTTGGTTCGTCCTTTTTGCATGCATGAAAATTTATTCGGTAAAGCCTTTCTGTTTCAGATAGAGCAGAATCTGCTCTGCTGCTTCGTCAATGTCCATATTGCCGGTGTTCAGACACAGATCATAATTGGAAGGCGCATCCCAGCTCTTTCCCGTGTAGTAGTTGTAGTATTTATGACGCTGGCGGTCTGTTTCTTTAATGCGCTCCTCTGCAACTTCACGTTCCAGGGAGAAGGTCCACATCATGCGATGGATTTTGCTCTCCATATCTCCGCATACGAAGACATTCACCACATTGTCATAGTCTTTCAATACATAGTCCGCACACCGTCCGATGATGATACAGGACTCGTTTTCTGCCAGCTCTTTGATCAGTTCAGACTGAAAACGGAAGAGGTTATCCGGAGAAACGATGTCCTTTCCGAGCGAAGGCTTCTGACTGGCCGGTTTCAGTTCTTTGATCAGTTTATACAGCAGGTTGTTGCCGGGGCGCTCGTCATTCACATGGAAGAATTCTTCCAGAACGCCGCTCTTGTCAGAGACCATGCGGAACATGTCTTTGTCATAGTAGGGAATGCCAAGTTTCTCGGACAGAAGCTTGGCAATGTTGGTCGCTCCTGCGCCGCATTCACGATTTAAAGTAATGATAAAATTTTTCGACATGGATACCACTCCTTCAGATTGTGCAAATAATCTAGTTTTTTCTTTATTATATCATAGAATATGTGCAGAAACAACAAATGAAATAGAAAAATTAAATTATTAGCACTCAGCTTAAATGAGTGCTAAAAAGTTCTTGACTTTTGAGAAATGAGGGATTATAGTACTTATTAACGAAATTGTATGAAAGAAAGGCAGTGTATAAAATGAGCGAAAAACATGGATCACTTTCCATTAACAGCGACAATATTTTCCCGATTATTAAGAAGTGGCTGTATTCAGACCACGATATTTTCTTCCGTGAACTGATTTCCAACGGATGCGATGCCATCACAAAGCTGAAGAAGCTGGACATGATGGGCGAGTATACACTTCCGGAGAAATATAAACCGCAGGTGCAGGTTCTGGTGAACCCGGATGAGAAAACCTTAAAGTTCATTGATAACGGACTTGGCATGACGGCGGATGAAGTGGAAGAGTACATTAACCAGATCGCATTTTCCGGTGCCACCGATTTCCTTGCACAGTACAAGGACAAGACCAACGAGGATCAGATCATCGGTCATTTCGGACTGGGATTCTATTCCGCATTCATGGTAGCCAATGAGGTGCATATCGATACCCTTTCCTATAAGGAGGGTGCAGAGCCGGTACACTGGGAGTGCGATGGTGGTACGGAGTTCTCCATGGTAACCGGTGAGAAGAAGACCGTTGGTACAGAGATTACCCTGTTCCTGAATGAAGAGAGTCTGGAATTTGCCAACGAGTACCGGGCCCGTGAGGTTATCAGCAAATACTGTTCCTTCATGCCGGTCAATATTTATCTGGCAAAAGAAAATGCCGAGCAGGAATATGAGACCATCGATGAGAGCGAGCTGACCGAGGATGATGTGGTAGTCGAGCACATCCATGAGGATGCCAAGACCGAAGAGGTAGAGAAAGAGGATGGTACAAAGGAGACGAAGGAAGTTTCCCCGGCAAAAGAACTGGTGAAGATCAATAAACGTCCGGTTTCCTTAAGTGATCCGCAGCCGCTGTGGACCAAACATCCCAACGAGTGTACCGAGGAAGAGTATAAAGAATTCTACCGCAAGGTATTCAATGATTATAAAGAGCCGTTGTTCTGGATTCACCTGAACATGGACTATCCGTTTAACCTGAAAGGAATTCTGTATTTCCCGAAGATCAATATGGAGTATGAGTCCATTGAGGGAACTATTAAACTTTATAACAACCAGGTATTTATCGCCGATAATATTAAAGAAGTGATTCCGGAATTCCTGATGCTCTTAAAGGGTGTCATCGACTGCCCGGATCTGCCGCTGAATGTATCCAGAAGTGCTCTGCAGAACGATGGTTTTGTAAAGAAGATTTCTGATTACATTACCAAGAAAGTGGCAGACAAGTTGAGCGGTATGTGCAAGACTGACCGTGAGAACTATGAGAAATACTGGGATGATATCAGTCCGTTCATCAAATTCGGCTGCATCAAGGATGAGAAATTCTGTGAGCGTATGATGGAGTACGTACTGTTCAAGGATCTGGACGGTAAATATACCACTATGAACGAGTATCTGGAATCACAGAAACCGGCTGACGGAGAGGCAGAAGCTGAGAAATCTGAGGAAAAGACCGAAGAGAAGACCGAAGAGAAAGCTGACGGTGAGGAGAAGGAAGTTCCGAAGACCACCATCTACTATGTGACAGATGAGATCCAGCAGAGCCAGTACATCAACATGTTCCGTGAGCAGAAGATGAATGCGGTCATTCTGAAAGACAACATTGATAATCCGTTCATCAGCCATCTGGAAGCAAAGAACGAGAAAGTTAAATTCCAGCGCATCGATGCAGATGTAACGGATTCCATGAAAGAGGAAGTATCCGAGGAAGAGCTGAAGGGCGAGACCGATGCACTGACTGCACTGTTCCGCAAAGCGCTGAACAACGACAAACTGGAAGTTAAGGTGGAGAAGCTGAAAAATGAAAAAGTTTCTTCTATGATTACCTTGTCAGAGGAAAACCGCAGAATGCAGGAAATGATGAAGATGTACAACATGTACGGAATGGATCCGTCCATGTTCGGTACGACGACCACTCTGGTACTGAATGCGAATAACGCTCTGGTAAAATATCTGTTTGAGAACCCGGAGGGTGAGCACAGCACCATGATCTGTGAGCAGCTCTACGATCTGGCCATGATCAGCCACCAGCCGCTGAATCCGGAAGCAATGACAAAATTTGTAAACCGGAGCAACGAGATTATGATGCTCCTGACCAAATAAGCATTATAAAATTTCAAAAGGAATTTCCTGCTGATGGAAATATTTCCGGACCATGTCATCCCAGGCATGGTCCAGTTCTTTGTCCAGGGTGAAAATACTTAAGGATGTGCCGGTGGTGCAGGACAGAGTCCGGCCGTCGTAATGAAGATTCAGTAAAAGTCCGCGGACCTGTTCCGTAGGAATGGCAATGCCGGTCTGGGCAAGAAGCCGTTCTACATTAGAGGAAGCCAGCTGGAAGGTAAAACGAAAGGCCAGCGGCGTCTTCTTTCCTTTAATCAGCTCAAAGCAGAAGGGGCGCAGTTCACTCCAGTAGGAGAGGGAGCGGCTTTCCATCTGTTCCTGTTCTTCCGCAGTGTAGTATGCTTTCTGAAGCGTACCGTCAATGTGAAACGTATTAAATGTGGTAATGCTTCCTTCCAGAAGCAGAAAACGGTCAAAGCTTTCACTTAAAAGCAGTTTTTTCATAAATGTTTTAATGTCGGCAATCTGAAGGGCGATCATAGAGATACCTCCTGAAATAAGATGTATTTATTATAGAAGAAACAGGCGGGATTTGCTATACTGGATTTAGAAAATTACCTGAAGGAGAAAAGATAGAATGAGAAACAGAGACTGTGCAGAAGAATTATGCGGACTGATCCGGGAGGGAACCTCACCCTTTCACGCCGTGTCTGTAGCAGAAAAACGATTGAGAGAGCAGGGATTTGAGTCCCTGTCCATGAAACGGCCCTGGCAGCTGGAAAAGGGCGGCCGCTATTATGTGTCCGTGCGGGAGTCCACCTTATTTGCATTTACTATCGGAGACGGATGGAATGGACAGGAAGGGTTCCGAATTACGGCGGCCCATACGGATTTTCCGGGACTGCGCGTAAAACAGCATGCGGAAATGATCCGCGGAAATTATGGACAGCTGAATGTGGAAATATATGGAGGCGCCATTTTAAATACCTGGCTGGACCGCCCGCTGTCCGCATCAGGAAGAGTGGCGTTAAAGAGTGATGATGTATTCCGGCCCCAGACAAGACTGGTGGATCTGAAAAAGCCATATTTCATTATTCCCAATCTGGCCATTCATCTGAACCGGGAAGTGAACAAGGGAACGGAGCTGAACCGCCAGAAAGAGATGCTTCCCATTGCGGTCGTGGGAAAAGAACAGCTGACCGATAACTTTTTCCGAAAGCTTCTGGCAGAAGAACTGGAAGTGGAACCGGAAGAGATTCTGGATTATGAGATGGGGCTTTATAATGCAGACCAGCCCCAGTATGTGGGAATCGGCGAAGAACTCTTAAGCGCACCCCGTATTGACAATTTGTCCGGTGTGCAGGCCATTCTGACGGGAATTACCGAGGGCAGCAGGGACGGCATTAATGTGGCTGCGTTCTTTGATCATGAGGAGATCGGCAGCAGGACCAAGCAGGGAGCCGGTTCCACACTGCTCACCATGGTGTTGGAAAAACTGTTCCAGGGTCTTGGCATGGATCGTCTGGAATATTTGCAGCAGATGCCGGAGAGCATGCTGCTGTCCGTGGATGTGGGACATGCGTATCATCCAAACTATGGAGACAAGATGGATCCCACTAACCAGAGCCCGCTGAACACAGGATTCTGTATTAAGGAGGCAAGTTCCCAGTCCTATGCCACCGACTGCCGTGCGGTTGCCATTGTGGAGCAGATCTGCCGTCAGGAGGAGATTCCTTATACGAAATTCTTTAACCGGTCAGACGGAACCGGTGGAAGCACTCTTGGATCCATTGCATCCAGCTTTCTCCCGATTCCCACGGTGGATGTGGGCGTGCCGTTACTTGCCATGCATTCTTCCAGAGAACTCATGGGGGTGAAGGATATCCGGGCGCTGGCTGATATGATCCGCGCATACTATACTTTGTAAATTCCGGGGATACTACTTGCATATGTCTGTAGGTTGTGGTAATATTATGTGGTATTGAAAACTACATAAAAACAAGGCGGATATTTTTATCATGCCGTTTTCAAATCGATAGATAAAATAAAAGGTGGTATCAGATATGGGTTATCGGATCGTAGTAGATAGTTGTGGGGAATTTACAGAGGAGATGCAGCAGGATCCTCATTTTACGCATGCAGCACTCCATTTGGAAATAGACGGGGAACAGTTCACGGATGACGAGACGTTCGACAGAGTGGATTTTCTGAAAAAAGTAAAGGCAAGTCCCAACTGTCCGAAATCTAGCTGTCCGTCTCCGGAAGTATACCGGGCGGCATTTGACTGCGGGGAGGAGCATCTTTATGCGGTAACTCTGTCAGCAGAGCTAAGCGGTTCCTATAACAGTGCAGTACTGGGACAGAACCTTTATCTGGAGGAACATCCGGATGCAAAAGTGCACGTATTCAATTCCTGTTCTGCATCCGTAGGGGAGACCTGGGTGGCAAAGAAGATTCAAGAGTGCGAAGAGGCAGGCATGGAATTTGAAGAGACTATCAAAACGGTAGATGCATTTATCGATGAGATGTGTACCTATTTCGTATTGGAAGATCTGGATCATTTGAGAAAGAACGGCCGACTCAGTGCTGTGAAAGCATTTGTAGCATCCGCGCTGAATATCAAACCGGTGATGGAAGGGGTCAAGGGAGTCATTCAGCAGGCAGGTCAGGCCAGAGGCATACAGAAAGCCCTTCGTCTTATGGTGGAGCTTTTGAAAAATAAGGCAAAGAATCCGGAAGCGAAAGTCGTGGGACTGGTACACTGCAACAACGCAGAACGTGCAGAGGCCGTAAAAGCGGAGATTCTGAAGACCATGAAAGTAAAGGATGTAGTGATCCTGGAGAGCTCCGGCGTCAGCACCCTCTATGCGGATCAGGGCGGAATCATCTTAGTTCTGTAGGGAAATATGAATAATATGTAAAAATTAAAGGAGAAGCGTGCCAAACGCTTCTCTTTTGTGCTATAATAGGCAGTGGAATGATATAGGAGAAAACGGAGGTAAATGATCGTGGTCAGTGAGAAGTTAACCATCAGAAATGAGAACGGCATTCATTTGCGTCCGGCAGGAATGCTGGTGGGAGAAGCAAATAAATTCCGCTGTCATGTGATGATGTACTACGGAGAACGCAAAATGAACTGTAAGAGTCTGATGAGTCTTCTGGCATTTCCGGTTTGCCCGGGAGAGGAAGTAACTATCGAGTGCGAGGGAGAGGATGAAGAAGAGGCCTGCAGACACATTGTGGATTTCCTCAATAATATGAAGAATCAAAAATGACGCATCAATTTGATGTGTCTTTTTTGTTGACAATATTCTGAAAGTTCTGTATTGTATAAATGTCTTAAAAAATAATTTCAATGATTGCAAGTCTGCATTACGATTTCCCAACTTTGATACAGCTAGATATATATATGACGTTGTTTAAGTATGAGGGAGGAATACTCACATGAAACAGAAAGAGGATCCGTGGATCCTGCAGGAGATTTTTCAGCTGTCCGACCATGCACTGGCCAGGCTGTTAAATCGGCTTTTTGATACCCGATATACGGAGAAGAACCAGATCTGGAAAGAGTGGCAGGACGAGGAACGTTTGACGGTCACCCTGCGGGTGGATGGAATCAATCGCTATGAATTTAGCCTGAGAAGGCTGGATGGGTGCCTTCAGATCTGCGCTCAGGATAAAGGATATGTGTTTCATTATGAAAATATGGCGGCCGGAAATGTGATTCAGATTAAGGAACCCCAAATTTTCTATTTCGGGAAAAACCATCAGGAAAAATACAGCACGACTCTGGAGTTTCCGGGGCATGAGAGGGTAGTGCTTCCTTTTCGGGTGATTACCCTGGCAGATTATTCGGCACAACAGCTGGAGGAACAGGGCTTGATTTTGTTTCTTCCGTTTTTATTCTACTGTTTTGAAAATCTGAAAGGAACCGAGGAGGAAAAAGAAGAGGTCTGGAAAAATTTTATTATGAGGGACATCCCGGATGCGTTGGAATTAAGCTTTCAAAAGGGAAGTCTGACAGCTTATGATGTACAGCGTATGAAACAGCTGTGCCGTCATATGGCGTGGCAGGTCATGTGCCGGGAGCCGTGGATGCAGGAACTGGAAAGCCAGAGAATGATACTGGATTCGCTGGAGGCAGATCTGAACTTTCTGAAAAGGCTGGATTCGCATACATAAAAAGGAGCAGGTGAACCTACTCCTCGATATGCTCCAGTCCCTGGTTCAGAATAGTAACCACATGGTCGTCTGCCAGGGAATAGCAGATGGTCTTCCCATCCCGGCGGTATTTTACCAGGCGGTGCTGCTTCAGAATACGAAGCTGGTGGGAAATGGAACTGGGGGTCATGGAAAGCTCAGCAGCAATATCATTGACACACAGTTCCTGCTGCCGCAGGGCGTACAGAATTTTGATACGGGTGGAATCTCCGAATACTTTGTAAAATTCGGAGAGGTCGTAAATCTCTTCCTCTGCGGGAATCACAATCGTATTTGGCATGGCGTGTCCTTTCTAAAAAGAAGGAAAGCGGAGCAGACATGGCTATCTGATCCGTTTTCTTTTTACTATAGTATAGCAGAACATCTGAATAAATGCAATAACTGTTCATATATTCATAAATGTAAAGGGTGTGTGTTGTTACTGCTCAGACAGCAGCCAGAATCGTTACTGGAATGAGGTACGAGTGAACAGTAACTTGTGAGTTCACAGATTAAACACAAGTTAATCAAAATTCTAACACAAATTCCCATTATGATATTCTGGAGAGTAAATGTGGCTTTGCGATAGACAGAGAGCCTGGTAAGGAGGAAACTTGTGAACGTACCAAAACTACCGAATGTAGTGCAGAAATTAGGAAATAAGAAAAAAGTGCTGATTCCGGCAGTGATCGTGCTGATCCTGGCGGGAGGACTTGGCGTGCATGCGCTGAACCGCCAGAAGGCAAAGAAGGCCATGGCGGAGCAGATGAGTCAGGTGGAGACAACTCAGGTGACTAAGCAGAATCTGATCGATTCCATCAGCGTGACCGGAACCATTGCGAGCGCGGATGCCAGAGATGTGTCTGCCATTGCATCCAATGTAAAAGTAAAAACCGTCAATTATAAGGTGGGAGATTATGTAAATGCAGGCGATGTAGTGGCCGTATTGGACAGCTCCGAACTGGAACGCAAACTGACGGAAGCCCAGAATAGCCAGGCGCTCAGTGAATATAATGAAAATAAATCCATTGAGACAGCGTCAGAGAGCTATACTCAGGCGGTGGAAGACGGCACGGACGATTATAATAAAGCAGTGAAAAATGAATCTCAGGCGAAGGAAGATCTGCAGGATGCAGAGGATGATTTAAGCAGCGCAGCCAGTACGTTAAAGAAGAGGGAAAAAAGCTTAAGTGCGGCAAAAGAGGCGCTGAATGCGCTGACAGATCCATCAGAAAGCTATACGGCTGCAGCAAATGCACTGGAAAGTGCAAAAAGTACTTTAGCAGATGCGCAGGCGGCACTGGCCAAACTGGAAGAAACAGATCCAGGTTATGCAGATGCCAAAGCAGCCGTTGATACTGCACAGCAGGCGGTAGATGCTGCTCAGAAAACCTATGATTCTGCGAAGACAGAGAAAGATACCTATGACGCAGCGGTTCAGGCGGTGAACGATGCCCAGGCTTCTTATACAGAAGCACATCAGGCTTATACATCAGCTTCCGATGCAGAAGAGAAAGCTTCTGATACCTATGAGACTGCATCTGACAACCTATCAGATGCTTCCAAGAATAACGATCGCAACATTTCCAATGCGGCAGATTCTCTGGAAAAAGCCCAGAAGGAAAAAGAATACTCCAATAACAGCAGTGCCCAGAGTATTGAAGATTATCAGGAACAGATTGCGGCCTGTACGGTAACAGCACCGATTTCCGGAGTGATTACTGCTATGGAAGTGGATGAAGGGGATACCTATCTGGGAGAAGGCAAAACCCTGTTCAGCATTGCGGATGAGAAGAATTTCATTGTATCTGCCAGTGTAGATGAGTATGATGTCAGCAGTATCAGCAAGGATATGACAGCAGCAGTAATCGTAGAAGCTCTCGGAAATGATGAGCTTCCGGCAAAGGTATCTTATATTGCACCGACGGCTACGACATCAACAAACGGCAATAGCACGGGAAGTGCCAGCTATGCACTGGAGATTGCTATGGACGATGAAAACACAGATCTTAGAATCGGTATGACAGCCAAGGCAAGTATTGTAAAGGAAGCTGTCTATGATGTACTGACAGTGCCTTATGATTGTATCACTACAGACGAAGATGGAAACTCTTATGTTTCTATTGACAAGGATGGAGTGAAGACCCAGGTACAGGTAACGACAGGTATGACTAGCGATTATTATACCGAAATCTCCGGAGATGGTATCGAGGAGGGGACGGTAGTATATTATAACACTCCGATGGCAGCCACATCTGCAACAGAATCCACAGATGCCGGTTCAGACGACGGTGAGGTCATTGTGATGGATGGCGGCATGGGCGGCGGCCAGGGAGGCGGTAATCCCGGCGGCGGTGGAGCACCTGGCGGTGGTGGCCCGGGCGGATTTTAAGACCGGGAGGCAGTTATGGCAGAACAACATAGTATGATCGAACTACAGGGAATTATCAAACGATTTTACATTGGCCAGCCGAATGAACTGGAAATTCTGCACGGTATTGACCTGAAGGTCAACCGTGGTGAATTTGTCTCTATCGTAGGCTCCTCCGGTTCCGGTAAAACGACCATGATGAACATCATCGGTATTCTGGATCGGCCTACCGAAGGGGAATACATGCTGGATGGTGTCGATGTAGCACATGCGAAGGATCAGGATCTTTCCCTGATCCGTAATAAAAAGATCGGATTTGTCTTCCAGACCTATAATCTGATCAGCCGGACTACTGCACTGAAGAACGTGGAGCTTCCCATGCTCTATGCGGGAATCGGCAAGAAGGAACGGACGGAGCGAGCGAAGGAACTGCTGAATATGGTAGGAATGGGAGAGCGTATGACCCATACACCGGATGAACTTTCCGGAGGACAGAAACAGCGTGTGGCGATTGCCAGGGCTATGGCGAATGATCCGTCCATTATTCTGGCAGATGAACCTACCGGAGCGCTGGATTCCAGGACCGGACGTATGATTATGGATATTTTCCATCGTTTGAATGAAGAACAGGGAAAGACGATTGTCCTCATCACCCACTCCCAGGAACTGGCAGAGGAGACGCCGAGAATCGTTACCCTGAAGGATGGAATGATTATCGGTGAGAGGAGGGGAAGCGGATGTTAATATGGGAAAATATTCTGTTGGCCCTGAACGGACTTCGGGCCAATAAGATGCGTTCTCTCCTGACCATGCTGGGCATTATCATCGGAATTGCATCCGTAATTGCCATCATGACATTGGGAGATTCCATCAGCAGTTCTGTGACGGATTCCATGTCATCCATGGGAGCCAATAATATTACGGTAGGTGTTTCGCAGAAGAGCAGCAGCCAGTCTACGACAGAAAGCGGCATGACATTTTCCATGGGACCAAGATTTACCAAAATGACAGATGATGATTATGTAACGGATGATATGCTGGCAGACCTGGAAGAAAGATATGCAGATTCCATCAGCGGATTTTCACTGACGGAAACCATAGGAAGCGGAACCGTGCAAAGTGGTTCCCTTTATGCTTATGTCAATGCAACGGGGGTTAATACAGCAAGCCTTGAGGATACAGACCTGACACTTCTTGCAGGCAGGACGCTGACGGAGCAGGATCAGACGGAAGCAAGGAAAGTATGCCTTGTCTCCGATTATCTGATCAATAATATGTTCAGTGGGGATTCTATGGCAGCGTTGGGACAGAGCATTGATGTACTGTTCAACAACAGATACTATACCTATACGATTGTAGGTGTTTATCAATATGAAGAATCTGACATGGGATTTTCCACCAGCTCAGAGGAAGATACGGAGACAACCCTCTACCTTCCGCTTCAGACGGCCAAGGATCAGAATCATAATACTCATGGCTACAGCCAATTCACCATCATCACAGCTTCCGGTGTCAGTGCGACGACCTTCAGTGAGACATTGGAAAATTACATGAACGAGCGCTATTATAAGGACAATGACAGCTTTGAGATCAGTACCATGAGTATGGAATCCATATTGAAGGAGATGACCTCCATGCTGTCGACCATCTCCATGGCCATTGCAGCCATCGGAGGCATCTCCCTTCTGGTAGGAGGTATCGGTGTGATGAACATCATGCTGGTATCCATCACGGAACGTACCAGAGAAATCGGTACCCGAAAGGCACTGGGGGCAACCAACGGCTCCATCCGTCTGCAGTTTATTACGGAGTCCATTGTCATCTGTATTGTGGGAGGTATTTTGGGAATTATTTTCGGCATGATCATCGCAGCAGTGGCGACGAATGCAATGGGATATTCAGTCAGCCCATCGATAACCGGAATTATCGTATCCGTTACCTTCTCGCTGCTGATTGGAATCTTCTTCGGATATTACCCGGCCAATAAAGCGGCAAAGCTCAATCCGATCGAGGCGTTAAGATACGAATAGGAAAGTCTTTCCTGTCATGAAGATACGGTTGAAAAAAGAAAGGTGCTGTGCTATGCTGTATAAGGAGGTTTTTTACAAATGAACCGTAAGAAATTATACAGTCTGGTACTGGCATTTGCCATTCTGGTGACGGGAGTTCCGGCATCGGCTACCAGTATTAAGAGTGTACAGAACGAGAAAGCAAAAAATGAAAGTACACTGAAAAATATTCAGTCCCAGATCAGCGGCATTGAGAGCCAGAAAAGTGCTCTGAGCAGCGAGATCAGCAGCCTGAATGATGATCTGACCGATACGCTTTTGAACATCCAGGTGCTGGAGAGTGATCTGGCAGACAAAGAAGCGGAGATTGAGCAGGCTCAGAAAGACTATGAGGCAGCGAAGGCCACAGAGGAACAGCAGTATGAAGCTATGAAGAAACGAATCCAGTACCTGTATGAGACGGGACAGGAGAGTTATCTGGAGATGCTGCTCACCTCTGACAGCGTGGCAGATCTGGTAAATAAAGTAGACTATGCGGAAGAGCTTCAGGAATATGACCGGAGACTTCTGGAAGAATATAAAGCAGCCAAGCAGGCGGTGATTGACCTGCAGGCACAGCTGGAAGAGGAAAAACAGGAACTTCTGGAAATGGAAGAACAGCTGAAGGAGGAGAAGGCAAATCTGGAAAGTGTCATTGCACAGAAGAAAAGCCAGATTGCAGACTTTGACAGCCAGTTAAGTGCGGCCAAGGCTAAGGTCAGCGAATACCAGAAGAAGATCAAGGAGCAGAATGCACAGATCAAGAAACTGCAGCAGGAAGAAGAAGCCAGACAGAAAGCGGCAGCAGCCGCAGCGGCGAAATCATCCAAGAGCAGTACTTCCACGGACAGCAGTACAGATACCGCTTCCTCCGGAAGTACATCTACCTATTCTTCCAAGAGTTCCGGCAGTACGGCAACCGTATCCGGAGGAGGCGGTGGTTCGTCCATTGCATCCACAGGACTTCGCTATGTGGGCAATCCTTATGTATATGGAGGAAACAGCCTGACCAATGGAACCGACTGTTCCGGATTTGTACATCTGGTCCATCAGGCATGTGGTATTTCCACACCGCGTGATTCCAACTCTCTGGCAGGAGGCGGACGGGCAGTCAGCGAATCCGAGATGCTGCCGGGTGATGTGGTCTGCTATTACGGACATGTCGGTATTTATATTGGCAACGGACAGATCGTACATGCAAGTACGCCCAGCAGTGGTATTAAGGTCAGCAATATGTATTATCGCAGCATTCGGTGCGTCAGAAGATACTGGTAAACGTATAAAATTTACATAATTGCGAAAAAAGCAAAAAATAAATTGACAAATCATAGTTGAAAGATTATCATGATAACCGATACAGAAATTCATGTATCGGTTATTTTTATTTACGAGGAGGAAACAATTATGAAAAAGTTAGTAAGTCTTGCTCTTGCAGCAGTTCTTGCCCTTTCTGTT
>CAVFMZ010000060.1:0-17152 GCA_963623675.1 Firmicutes bacterium CAG:176
ATGCCATCGGGTTCTCTCACTTTTTATTTCGTAATCTTCATATTCGGCCAGATAAATTCCACAAACGCATCGGGATACTGTTCATCCAGAAAGCTCTCCACCGCATTTTCGGCGGCAACGCCATCTTTTCGCTCCACGTACCGCATCATGGCGGTGGCGGACAGGGTCAGGTCGCAGACCATCAGCACCACGCACACCCAGGTGATGATTTTTCCGGCGATGGGCGGGATTTTCTCGATCAGGCGGCTCAGGGGCGGATATATGATCTTCACCCAGATCAGTGCCAGAATGCCCCAGAAAATACAGAACAGAAGGTTCGTTCTTCCGCCAATATTAAAGGGCATATTGCTGTAATCCCAGAACACCGTGCCAAATACTTTCTCCGAAATGACGCTGCACATGTATTCATAGGTACCGCCCAGGAAAAATCCTCCCAGGAAAATATACCGGTCTTCCAGCTTTGCCAGCCGGTACAACAGCATGGTCAAAAGCGCCGCGCCAAAGCCCCACACAATACTGAATGGTCCATAGAGCACACTGGACCTGCTCATCCAGATACCGGCAGTAAACCGCACATAAAAAGTCTCGATGAGGTCACCGCCCAGAGCACAGATAAAAAATACCCAGATAATCTTGTCGAGGCACAGCCCCTTTGCAAAGGTGTACTGCTTCTCCGCCTCCGGCGTCAGCTCCTCTCCTGCTTTCAGGTTCGGATAGGCCAGCTGAATACGCCGCCAGAAATGATCGGCAATCCAGGTGCCAATTCCCACTTTCCGCTCCCAGATGCCTTCTTCCAGATTTTTCATTCTCTCCGGAAGGGGCTTTCTATGTACCGCATATTCCACAGCAATAAAATCAATCAATACCACTGCCACCAGCGCAAACACGAGGATTTTCAAAAGCAGCGCCGGAATGAACTGTGTCAGGAAGAAAAGCATGGGCTGGATCAGCAGCATGGCAATCAACGCCACCGCACTCATGCCCAGCACATCCAGGAATGCTTTTCCTGTTCCGGCATAAACCGAATGCTCCTCCTGCTCCCACAGCACGGCTTTGGTCATCCGGTTTGAAAATTCTCCGGCCAGCTGGGCGCAGGCAGAGGTAATGACCATATAGGCCACCGCCTGCAAAATATAATGTCCTTTCAGCGTCGGCAGCACCAGGATCAGAAGATCCATAGCCACGCCGTAGGAAAGGCTGAACGGAAGACCGAACACACCTCGATTGTGAAAATGACCTGTCCGGATGGCCACAAAGAGTGCCTCCCCGCACCATCCAATAAACGAGTAACAAAACAGGAAAAACAGCAATTCATAAATGGTATATTCCATGTAAGTCTCCTTTCAGCCTTCTCTTTTGTGTCTTCATAGGAGACAGTCTACCTGTTCATGGCCATTTATTCAAGATTTAATTTTTTCTCCAGGACATATTCTGTCACAATATGATAAACAACGATCCAGATCAAAGAAACAACGATCATCAGAACCAGAGATATGATCTGTCCCCGAAATCCGGTCATATATACCAAATCCCACTCAATTCCCAGCATTTTCATCACAAAATTGAAAGCATCAGCTACTGCTGCCATCACACTGGAATTTACAATCGAAATTCCTACATAAGCAATCACCGATCCAATCACCCGATGTGCTTCCATGAACTGTCCCAACGCCATGGCTGCATACACTTTATAAATGGTCTGCAAAAGCCCACACATAACGCCAAGTATCGAAAGTATCACTGTCACAGCGATCTGTGCATTCGTAAGTAAAAGATTATTCTGCCACAAGAACCAGAATCTCACCGACAGAACATCAATGGGACTCAAAGACATTCCGGAGAGAATTACGAGCGCTGCCATTCCTGCTACTATACTGATGATACTTACGATCTCTGCTGCAAGCGCTTTGGAAAGGATCAGTTCTCTGGTAGTCACCGGAAGGGTGAACATAAGATATCCCTCACCCTTCAAAAGTCCGTTCCAGAATCTCTGGATCACAAACAGAATCGTCATTACCAGCATGACCATCATGACTGCCACAAACACAATGCCAGAAAGTACTAGCAGAATATTAAAATCATACGCTATATACGTCCCGCTGTCCTTAATGGCTTCGTTTAACCCCATTCCCAGAAATATTGCCATAACAGGTGCCAGAATCCAGACGGGAAGAAATACCCTTGAAAGGGATTTCAGATCATATTTCAACAGTTTCTTCATCATTTCCACTCACCTCCTGCGATTGCCTCCATCCGGAACAGTTCCCGGAATAATTCATCCACGGATTTCCCTTCCTGTTCCCGGATGTCATCCACCTGCTGCTGACGGAGTACTTTTCCATCTTTGATAAATACCACCTCATCCAGTACCCGCTCCACACCCGCAATGGGCTCATCCAGCAAATACCGCTTTGCCTGACGGCTCATGACCAGAATGAGCTGCACCTTCTCTTTGGTTCCCTTGGACAGGGATTTCATCCGAAGTCCGGTATCAATATGCAACGTCTCACACATGGATTCTGCCTTTGCCCGGTCAAAGTCCTCATAGAAATCTGCAAACAGATCCAGCAGATCCTTTACCTTCATCCAGTCTGCAAAATACGGACGGTCCGGCAGATAGCTGATAATGGATTTTGTATATGCCCCGGCTCCTGTCCATCAATCAAGATGGAGCCATGATCCGGCTTTAACAGTCCGTTTAGTAATTTGATCAATGTGGTCTTGCCGGAACCGTTTGGTCCTAAAAGTCCCACGATTTTTCCGCTTCCTATGGTTACGTTCAGTCCCTGAAGTGCTTTTGTTCTTCCGTAGCTTTTCGCCAGATCCTGACACTGTATCAGCATTTCACTCATTTCCCAATTCCCCTTTCCAGCAGTTCCAGCGCCTGCTCCTTTGTATATCCCAGTTCCTCCACAGATTCATAAAACTGCGCAATAATCTTCTCCGCCAGCTGAATCCGCATGCCTTCCAAAATGCTTTCATCCATCGTTACGGTCCTCCCTGATGTCCGGTTTGTCACCGTCAGTCCTTCTGTATCCATAGCCGCCAGCGCACGCTGCATAGTGTTGGGATTTACCCCGGCTTCCGCCGCCAGATCCCGCACGCTGGGAAGCTTCTCGCCTGCTTTATACCATCCTGACAAAATTCTTCTGGTCAGCTGTTCCTGCAGCTGCATCCAGATCGGACGGCTGTCATCCAGTTTCCAGTCCATAAGATCGCCCCTTTCACTGTATTATTGTATTACTTGCTTAATACAACAATATCATTTCTATGAAATGTCAAGTGAAAAATAAAAAAATCTGCCGTCTATGCATTTCGCATATCCAGCAGATCTTTTTTCTTTGTTCCACTATTCTGCGGTCACCGGAGTGATCGTAATATTTGCCGCCTCAATTCCCGTTTTCCGTTTCACTACATCCTCGATCTGGGCCCGCTCCGCATCACTGACCTGTGCGCTGCTCACCACCACATCTGCGCAGGAATCATTGATGCTCACTACCACCTCGTCAAATCCCTGGGCCGTCAGGAGGGTTTCTGCCGCCAGTTCTTTCTCCGCCGCATCCGTCATGGCTACCATCTCGTCAATGGCGCTCTGCTTCTGTTCGTCCGTGATATTGGTGCTGTTGATAAGCTCCATGAGGATTTCCTTATTACGGGAACGATTCTGCTCCCTGGTGACTTTCGCTTCCGATACCAGTCCCACACCCACGGTGGTGCTGGCCATGACGGTCTGCCCGGCGTCCACTCCTTCTTCAGCAACCGTTTCCTCGTCATAATCCTCATCCAGGCTCGCGATATCCTGGCTTTCTTCATCCGCCTCCCCGGTTAATGCATACGTATCCTCCGCGGAAATATCCTGTGCCAGATCCGCCTCCGACAATTCCTCCACTGAACTGCTGTCCGCACTTAACAGAGAAGGATTCAGATCCGTTCCTGCATAGTTGAGATACCCTGCCACCGCGATCATGCCCGCCAGAGCCGTGATAATCATCTGATTTTTCTTAAATACAGGCTTTTTCACCAGCTTCTTCACTTTGTTTCCTCCACCTCCATTTTCATTATTTTAATTTTATGAGGCTCGATGCCAAATAATGCCTGCGCTGCTCCGATGATCTCTTCTTTTACCCTGCTTTTGTCGCCGCCTTCCGCAATGACCAGCACTCCTTCCACCTGCGGGTTGCTCTCTGACGTCACATAGGGCGTCCGATTGGCACTTCCCGACTCCTCATACACCGTCTCCTCCTGGGTTCCATCTGTTCCTGTCTGCTTATCCTTCTCCACTTTCCGCTCTCCGCTTCCCTTAAAGGTGAGCATCACCCGGACCTGCCCGACGCCCTCCACTTTTGACAAAAGATCTTCCAGTTTCTTTTCCATCTGCTCCTCGTAGCTGTCCCCATCCTGCCGGATCACGGTTTCTTCCACCGCCTGCTCCTGTGTCCCTTTCTTCTTACCGGAATCCACAGGAATGGCGATCACTGCCAGCAAAAGTCCGCATAATGCCACAATCAGAAACTGTTCCTTCCCCGGCGGCCAGTATTTCTTCCGCAAAGCTTCCCATTTTTCCTTCATTCCGGCATCTCCTCCATCTCCATTTCCTGTAGAAATACCCTTTGATCCAGTTGCTCCGACAACCGGAAAATCCGAAAGACCGGCTGCAGCAAAAGCAGTACCAGCAAAAGTCCCAGATAAAACCTTACGTATCGTTCATAACTCTCCCCGGGAATCAACTGCAATACGATCTGTTCCAGCAGATAAAAAACGGCGATCATCCGCACCATATCCAGAATTGCCTGCATGTTCCCACCTGCCTTTCTCAGCGTCCCGTTACCGCCGTCGTCAGCGCAATGGTCAGCAAAAATAACGCCAGCACGGTAAATACTGCCTGAAACAACAGTTTCACACCATTTCCGACCCCCATGAGGCATTCCGTGATCCGCTCATCCGATACCGGCTGCAGAATCGCTGCCAGTACGTAATACACCAGCATAATGACGGCCAGCTTGACGAGCGGCACCATGCAGAGGAGAATCAATACCACCAGAGCCGCTGCCCCAATCCCGTTCTTAATGAGCATTGCCGACCCCAGCACCAGATCCGTGGCAGAACTCCCGGCATCTCCCACACCCGGAATTTCCTCGATCCCCCTGCTCACGGACATGGCCCGAAAGGCGTCCGCCGCTGGAGAGATGAGTCCCTGCACCATATGAAATCCACACATCGCTGCCAGTACCGCCTTCAGGCTCCACCCCACCAGCATGGAAAGCAATTCTGCCAGCCTTCCTAACCGCTTTTCCCCGGACAGATGATTGACCAGTACAAGGAGAATGTAAATCTCTATACAAGGAAGCAGACATACACTGGTCAGCCACCGCACCCCGGAAATCAGAAACAATGTAAATTCATAATAAATGCCCGCGGAGCTGATATAGGCCGTCAACGTCATAGCTAAAAAATAAGCAGGCGCCAGCACCGTCATGAAATTCCGCATGGATTCCAACACTCCCTCTGCAATTTCCAGACTTCCACGGAAAGAACTGATGAGCAGCAAAAACAGCATCATATAGATCATGCAGAAACTGATCCGGGACACTCCTTTATTCTGAAATACTTCCGCAAAATGCAGAAGTACCGCAGCCGCGATCGCCAGTATCAGAATATGGATCCACAATTCCTTCTGCTCCAGCAATTCCTGAAAGAAAAGATCCCCTGCCATATTGAGCAGCCGTTGAAAAGAAATGGGACTCTTTCCTGCTGCTCCCTGCTCAGCCATCTGCTGGAAGTCCACATTCTGGCCTAACAGTTCATCCAGCACCTGCTGGATTTCTCCAAAATCAATCTCACCCATCTGCTCACGCTCCTAGGAAATTCTGAATCACATCCAGAAGGGCCAGAAGCACCGGCATGCTCACCGCCAGCACGGACAATTTTCCAAAAATCTGAATCTGCCCGGCAATGGTCTGATATCCCGCGTCCTTGCAAAGATCCGAGGAAAATTCTGCAATATAGGTGATACCCACGATTTTCAGGAGAATTTTTAAATATCTCTGATCCAGCGGCAGGTAGTTTTCTATGGTGTGCACAGCGTCCACAATGATCTGAAGCTGTTCCGTCACACCCATGAAAATGAGCAGGCTGACGCCCATACATAAATACACGGCATATTCCGGTTTTACAGCCTTTATCTGCAGTGCCAGAAGAATTCCTACAATTCCGATCAGAGCAATTTTTACCATGCATTTTCGCCTCTTTCTTACAGGGTAAACAGCTTTTCCATGGTGACAAAAAGCTCATACACATAAGGAATAATCCAGAAAAGAACCAGAAGAAGCCCTGCCAGGCTCGTCAAAAACGCCTGTTCCTCCCGTCCGCTGTGTTTCAGAACCTGCGATAAAACCGATACCAGGATTCCTACTGCGGCTATTTTAAAAATCAGTGTCACGCTCATATTTGTAATCCACCCGTTCTATATGATCAATACCGCCAGCACAACGCCGCTTAAAATTCCAAGACAGCGATACAGCCGCCGCTTTTCCCCTGCCTCACCTGCTGCCGTCTGCACCGCCATTTTCAGCCGTTCCTCATACCAGACGCATAACTCCGTCTGCATCTGAAGATCCAGATATCCCAGCATTCCGCCAAATTCCTGCAGTTCTTCATATTCCTGTCTGCTCAGATGGAGATTCTTCCTGCTCAGTGCCAGCTGCTCTTTCCATACTTCCTGCACGGTGAGCCCCTGATGTAATTCCAGCGCTTTCCCGGTCTCCATGAAAAAAGACTGAAAAGGCGGCCGTATCCGTTCTCCCAGAGAAAGGAACAGTTCCGGAAGCGGCCGGTGAGTATAGCGGATCTCTCCTTCCAGCAGCATAATAAACTGCCTTAACATCCGCAATTCTTCCACCCGCTGATCCAGTTCCCTTGCCTTTCCAAAACCAATTCCCGCTGTGCCCGACAAAAGGAGCCCAATGCCCAGAAGCTTCAACATAACACCGTTCCTCTGTGATCTGTCACCTGCCTGACTCTGCCCGGCGCATCCCGCCCCTCCAAAAATACCAGCCTCTGAAATGCCCCTACTTCCAACAGTTTCCGAAGATTTGGCTTCTGAAATACCGCATCCCGGCTGTCTCCATGGACCGTGGCCAGCACCGTGCATCCGCAGTTGGCCGCATACTGAATTTCCCGCACATCTTCCTCCCTTCCAATCTCATCCACCGCCAGTACCTCCGGCGCCATGGAGCGGATCAACATCCGCATGCCCTGGACTTTGGGGCATCCATCCAGCACATCCGTCCGCATGCCCACATCATTTTCCGGCACGCCCCGGCAGCATCCCGCAATCTCCGACCGCTCATCCACAATTCCCACGGTTCGTCCCCGATGTGCTTCCGTCCCATTGGAGATCTGCCGGATACAGTCCCGCAAGAGTGTAGTCTTTCCGCCTCCGGGCGGGGAGACCACCAGAGTATCACACAGGTTGTCTTGTTCCCACAGGCACGGAATCACCGAATCCGCGCAGCCTTTCTTCTCATGGGCCAGCCGGAGATTGAGTGCGGAAATTTCTGTCAGCGCGGTAATCCGTCCCCCGTCCAGCACCGTTCTTCCGGTCAGCCCCAGCCGATGTCCGCCCGGAAGGGAAAGATAGCCCTGCCGGATCTCCTCCCCGTAGGCATAGAGCGAATAATTAGCCAGATACGACAGAATCTGCCGGACTTCCTCCGCTGTATAATGAACTTCCAGCCTTCGTTCCCGGCCCTGCACCCGCACGGACAGACACTGCCCAGCCCGCACCCGGATTTCTTCCGTCTCCCGCAGATCAAGCTTCGCCTCCCGCAGAGGATTTTTCAGGATCGCCGGAAACAGTTCCATGATTTCTTCGCATTTCATTGTCCCAACTCCTTATTCCAAATATATGATCCGGGACAGGTTTTATGCGTAAAAAGAAACGCCTTCTTTTCAGAAAGCGTTTCCAAACTCTATCTTTTCTGTTTATCAAATCATGATTTGTCAAATCTGGATTTAACTCCCACAATTCCCGCACATGCAGCCACCGCCAGAATCATCCACAGAAACGGCATATTCTGGTCACCGGTTCTGGGCGAAGTGATGGTCTGCAGAATCTGATTCGTCACCGTCTGGGTTTCTTCCGTTGTACTGGAAGAATGATGATGCTTTCTTGCATTAGACTTTGGAGCGTCATAACGGTTCTGGAACCGGATGGAATCGGATTTGCTCTCCGTTCCTTCCCGTGCAGCCCACAGTTCTGCCTTAAGGCTGTCTTCGTCTGCATTTACCACGCGAACCATCACCAGATAAGCAGCCGTATCATAGGTAAAACGGTCCTTCTTTTCTGTGGTCTGTCTGACACGATACTGATAATCTCCCGGCGTCTGATACGTAATCGGGCCGAAAGACAGATCCCCGGAATCCGTTCTGCTCACGTTTACCTGTGAGGGCATGGGGGCTTCTTTGGTGACTGCCTCGATGGTAAAACTGTAACTTTCCCCCGTGGGGATCTTCTCTCCTGCCGTCTGCACCTGCACCGGGATCGTGATACTGCAGCTCTTCTGCGCTGCTCTCGCCTGACCCGGAAGCAGCAGAAACAGAAGAAGAAACGAAAAGAACCGTATACCGATGCTGAAATATTTCTTTCGATTCATGTTTCCTGGTACCTCCTTCTTGCACTCAGTTCATTTTTTCCAGCCGCCCGAATAACACCACGCGGCCATTCGTCTCTGCTTCGGCACAGGTCGAAAGCCCGATCACCGAATCTTCCGCCGTCACGCCGATTTCCCGGTACTGAGCGGCATTTTTCTTAATATATTGCAATAATTCTCCCATATCTGTATCCGGCTCGCGCCAATAGATCCGGTCATCATAAGCATCCGTCTCCACACAGGCAAACAGGCTGATGGCATAGGATCCATCCGGCAGATAAAAGGTTCCGGACGTATGCTCTGCAAAATACGTTTCTTTCGGAAATTCCACAATATCGCCGAACATTCCGCCATTATCCATGTGATGACCGTACACCAGATGATACCCCTGCTCAAACTCCAGATTATCAAGACTGGACAGAAAAATGGCGCCGGACAGTGCAAACTCTCCATAAACATCCTTGTTGATATATTCCATGTCCGTATCACCCTGCACCACCGGGTAATCAATATGCGTACCGTCAATGGTAATCCAGCCCTGTACATCCGGATTGACCGCCTGCAGATCCAGAAGAGATGGATTCTCCTCCGCGGCCTCTGCAGGCTTGAACTTCAGTAAATCCCGGGAGAGGAATGCACCCTGATAGACCATGACCGTATCCCAGAGGGAATAGCCGCCATAGAGGAACAGGAGCAAGATCAGCATTCCCGCAAAAATGCTCAGGATGCGGTTTCCCAGCCGGGCCAGCGCAGCTGCTGCCTCCATAGCGGATCACTCCTTTGCTGTTTTATGCTTCCTCGTGTCTTCTGCGAAGGAACAGGATTGCCAGAATGCCTGCTGCCGCTACCATAACCAGGTAGGGAGCTACGGTCAGGGCAACACCGGTTGGGGAAACGGCATTTTTGGTGTTGGTATAATGTACTTCTTCGTTTGCTTTGTCCATAGCTTTAGTTATTTCTACATCATCTCTTGTAACGACCTTATCTGAATTATCTTGTTTTTCTTTAATAGACGTAGTATATCCTGCTTTTCCAGTCAGATCCTCAACAATTTTATAGCTTGCATTAGACGGGATACCCTTGATTGTAATACGATCTCCATGACCTAATTCAGATGTAATTGTAATTTTTTTATTTGTAGCACCTTCTGTCGGATTGCCATTAACAGTTACCGTAGATCCATTCTGAACTCCAGTAATTTCAATTGTAAAATTAAACTTATCATTATAATTTGCCATGGTTCCGGCCAGAGTTTTATCCAGGGTTAAACTCCATGTCTTGTATGCATTTTTATATCCATCAGCTTTGCTTTCTTTGCCCTTATCGTAAATAAGGCTCTTCCCATCTTCACTCTGCACTGGAATAATGGAATTCTCTGTTAAAATAGATTTTGTAATTGTGTAACCAGTAACTTTATTAGTAGCTTTATCAATTACATTTTCTACATAAACATCCAGATATCGGGTTACATTTCCATAATCAATATTTTCATAAATGTCGTCTGTTCTTTTTATTTCAGTGATAACATAACGATAAATTCCGGGTTTCTCAAATGTTACTCCACTGAAATTTACAGTTACCGGTTGTGTAAGTTTTCCATCCGTTGTAGGAAAACTCACATCCGAAATAAATGGTGCTATTACGTTTCCATCATCATCCTTTACTACTACTCCTGCTATAATTTCCGGTGTATTTTTCTCTATATTTGCCTCCGCTGATGGTCCCGCAGCAATCTCGTAAGAAAATGTTACATCTGGCACACTGGCACCATCTGCACTCGTCATATCTAGCACTTTGTTAAATTGTACTGCTGCATTTCTACTGCTTGATGCCTGTTCTTCTGCAAAAGCGGTCATCCCCAGCATAGAGACCATCATGGCTCCAGCCAACGTACAAGCTGCTAATCGTTTTGAGATTTTACTGAATTTCATAATATCATCCTCTCTACTATTTATTGTGACAGTGCTTCCGCACAATCATCCACCTCAGATATTGGATCGCCGGATTACGGTAATCACCTTTCCTTTGATCTCATTTTTATTCACCGGTCCATAATACCGGCTGTCTTTGGCTCCTTCCCGGTAGTCGCAGAGGACGAATACTTCATCCGCTTCCAGGGTCACCGGATAATCCGGTCCCTCCTCATACCGGGGCGTGGCATAATAAATCTCATCTTCCAATACCATGCTGCCGTTGACCGACAGCCCCTCCTCTTCTGTAATTTCCACTGTATCACCGCCATGTGCTACGATCCGCCCGGTGTACTGTCTCCCGTCTTTCTTCAGCACCACCACATCGCCGGATCCATAGGAATGATCCAACCGATAATAGAACATCAGATCCCCAGCACTGATTCGCGGCATCATATCATCATTTTTCATGGGCGCCACTCCGAAAACCAGGCCGAATAACACCCATATAAGAAGCACCATGGCAGCCAGACGGATCAGAAACCATCTGATCTCCGCCATGGCAGCTTCTTTTGTCCATTTCTTTTTCTCCCCGCTCATTTTTGTCAGATCTTTCTACGTTTTCCTGTAAACAGCATCACCAGTACCATTCCAACACCCGCCAGAAGCATCCGTGAAAATGGCATCCAGTCCACCTGAATTCCTGTAGGAATCACACGATCCTTCGTGTTAATAAACGTAATCTTTGTGGTGCCTTCTGGAAGGTTATCCGTCGAACTCCAGCTGGTGCCTGACGTTCGATCTTTACTGTCATTGATGGTATACGATGTCCGATAACCGCCCGTATTTCCATCTATCTCAGTAACAGAAATCTTATCATTTTCTTTCAGCTTTGAAATGCTGATGCTCTGGCCACTCTTTAATCCGAATGTTCCATTTGTTACTGCGATATTTCCATAAGTGCCTTTTTCCAGTAACATATCATTCTTCTTAACTTCAAATTTAAATGTCTGGTTCTGGTCACCCATCTCACCTTCCACTTTTTTCACAACCTGAAGGCTCCGATACGGTTTATAATAGTTGGTCACAGTGACCGCACCATTTTGGCTCATAGTCAGCTCGGCACTTTTATTTTCCGTATACGCTTCATGATCCCAGTAATAGAGATCCTGCACATCTGCCATAGCATTAGTCTGCTCTTCCACTGTATAAGTTCTGAGCGGAAGATTTTTTATGGTAATCGTTCCTGTTCCGGTTAACTTTACAGTAGCTGTGCCATTGGTAAATGCTACCGTTTCTTCACTTCCGGCAATGGGATACGTTCCCTTCAGAGAAGAATCACTGGCTGTAATCTTCATGGTGAATTCCAGGTTCTTTGCCTGTTCCTCTGTAATACCGGAAACTTTCTTTGAAATTGTCAGCTGCTTCGGATGGATCTGAATGACCGGCATATTGTAAGGCGCCTCTTTCTTTTCTCCGTTAAATTCATATAACACCTTTGCCGTATTCTCCACATTGGAATACAGACCGCCCATCCCCGCAGATGTTACACCGGTTCTCACTCCTCCCGTATTGGGATACGCATCTCCTGCATCATGATAATTTTCATATGCCTCTTTAGTTGCCTTGATCTCTATGGTCAGACGATAAGTCCAGTTCTGCTCCAGTTTATAGTTTGACGGAAACTGCAGCTGGAGCTGTCCGTTCGCATAAACGGCGCTCAATACAGCTGCCTCATTTTTCTCTGTTTTTGCCAAAGATACCGTTTCCCGCCCAGAGGCTACCTGTTTTCCGTCTCCATCGGTCACAGTAATATTTAGTTTATTTAATGCCCCATCTGCATTCAGGACAGGTGTCACATTTTCACTGAGCGTATCCGTAATTGTTACATGATCACACAGAATGGTGGTCGTATTTCCTATAATCGCTTTGAATGCATTCTCCAGTTCCGTCGTGTTGGTTGCAGAGTATACCGCTTTTTCACTTGCATCCACCGCATTTTTGATGTCATTCAGATTATTCATTGCCAATGAATTTGAATTAGAAAACGCGCTACCTGCACCGATACAATAAAAAGCATTGACATGCATTCCTTTCACCGTATTGACTGCTGCCGTGTTATTCTCTTTTACTTTTTCATCTTCATAATCATGGCAACTACCCACATTATTTCTGACAGTTGGTACTCCATCGGTCAGGAAGATGACAATTCGCTGAGCTCCTTCTCTGGCTAATCCAATTTGTATAATTCCTTTATTAATTCCTGCCTGATAGTTAGTTCCACCATCCGGCCTGATTTTTCCTATCATGTTATTAACAGCATTTGCATTGGTCACAGGGTCTGTGCTTATTGTCCAATCCAATGCTAACTGTGCATTCTCAGAAGAACCTTTCACCTTAAATTTTGTTGGTCCATTAAAAGTCACAATACTATATCGTACATCTAAATTTTCATTTCTACTCAAAGCATCGGTCAGCTGTTTTGTAGCATTTGCTACTGCATCAATTCTCCGGTTTCCCTGCCCTGGATTTTCTTGTCCTGACATACCATCAGCCATACTTCCCGATTTATCCACGATCAGAAGTACATCCATCGGTATCTTCTCATTCTGGCTTGCAATCGCACCGGATACGGTCAGGTTCAGATCATAGGTATCACTTGCTTCGTTATATTCCACATATTTTTCCCGGCTCAGCGGTTTATCTACTTTAGGAGCAGCAGAGGTCTCCACACCACTCAGGTAAATTTCTGTATCCTCACTCCAGGTAACGGCAAATGTGGAAAAGCTCTCCACCTGAAATTCGGCGATTACAGAATCTTCCGTCAATTCCATAGTTCCATCGGTCTTTTCTGCTACATCCGCCACTGTCTCGACCTGAATTCCATCCTCCAGCTCTGCCAGATGCTGTACCGCAAAGCTTTCTATATCAATTCCTCCCGGAAACTGATCTGCCGCGATTTCAACTGAAACTTTTACGGTTCCTGCTTCCGGTTCCAGCTTTTCTCCATCTTTATCAAAAAAGGAAATATCATAGACCAGGAATCCATCATAAGCAATGCTATCTTCCTGCAGGGCAGCCTCAGTTTCCCCATAAGCTTCATCCTCTTCGGTCACCGCAGTCACGGACATGACGGCATCTTCCGGGAAAATTCCTGCTTCGGCATAAGCTTTCACCCTGACCCCATCCAGTTCTTCTTCGAACTCCAATGGTTCTGTAGAAAGTTCTGCTTCCGTTTCTTCCGCAGGCTGCTCTGCTACAGGTACTTCGGCTGTTGGTACCTCCGCAGGCTGTTCTTCCGCTGGTGTTTCGGCCGGGGCTGCTGGTTCTTCTACGGTTTCTGTCGGCTGTTTCTCTGCAGGGGTCTCCGGTGCTTCCGTTGGCTGTTCGTCATTGGACTGCTCTTCTACCGGCTGTTCCTCTGCAGGTTTCTCGCCCTCCGGCTGTTCAGCTGGCTGTTCTTCCGCGGGCTGTTCCTTTGCAGGTTCCTCGCCTTCCGGCTGCTCAGCAGGCTGCTCTTCTGCGGGCTGTTCCTCCGCAGGGGTTTCCACAGGGGTTTCCGCTGGTTCTTCTGCAGGACTCTCCGGCTGTTCTTCCACCGGTGTCTCTGGTTCTTCCGCCGGAACCTCCGGCTCTTCCGCAGCGGGTTCCTCCTCTGCAGCTTCTTCCACGGGTTCTTCTATCTCTTCTGTATCCAGACTTGCCCCTTCCTCTGCCGTACCGCCTTCTGCCAGAACGAAGAGCTGACTGTCCCCAAGAGCAGAGACCGTCATGGTCAGTGCCAGCAGCAGTGCCAGTAATGTCTTTCCTTTCCTCATCATCCATTCTCCTGTTCTTTTACCTTTTCTAGAGTGTTACTTCCGTCATGGTAGCACATCGTCCTTGAATAATTTGTCAAATGCTGGATGAGGAATCCGGATTTTTCCAACAAAAAAAGAGCCGTTTCAACAGAATCTCTGTTAAAACAGCTCTTATAATACTAATTCTTTTAATTACTGCTGGCAGTCTTTGATAGAGAAGCTGATTCTTCCCATCTTGTCTTTGCCAAGGCATACAACCTTCACAACATCGCCCAGAGTCAGGACATCTTCCACGCGGTTGATGCGCTCTTTTGCGATCTTGGAAATATGAACCATGCCCTCTTTGCCCGGAGCGAACTCAAGGAATGCACCGAACTCTTTGATGCTGACAACTTTACCAACGTATACCTGGCCCTCTTCGAACTCAGTTACGATGATAGTGATCAGCTCTTTGGCCTTGTCCATCATAGCTTTATCAGTACCACAGATAGATACGGCACCGTCATCGGTAATATCGATCTTCACACCGGTCTGCTCGATGATGGCATTGATGGTCTTACCTCTCTGACCAACTACATCACCGATCTTCTGCGGATCAATGTTCATCTGAACGATCTTCGGAGCGTATTCACCAACCTCTTTTCTCGGCTCAGCGATGCACGGTTTCATACAGGTATCCATGATGAAGAGTCTTGCCTCACGGCATCTTGCGATAGCACCCTCTACGATCGGTCTGGTCAGTCCGTGAATCTTAATATCCATCTGGATTGCAGTAATACCGTCAGTAGTACCGGTTACCTTGAAGTCCATGTCGCCGAAGAAGTCTTCCAGACCCTGGATATCGGTCAGAAGTACGAAATCGTCGTCAGTCTCGCCAGTTACCAGACCACAGGAAATACCTGCTACCATCTTCTTGATCGGCACGCCTGCTGCCATCAGGGACATACAGGATGCACAGGTAGAAGCCATGGAAGTAGAACCATTGGACTCGAAGGTCTCGGATACGCAGCGGATTGCATACGGGAACTCTTCCTCGCTCGGCAGTACCGGAACCAGAGCTCTCTCAGCCAGTGCGCCGTGACCAATCTCACGACGTCCCGGTCCTCTGGACGGTTTGGTCTCTCCTACAGAGTAGCTCGGGAAGTTGTAATGGTGCATGTATCTCTTGCTTACTTCATGCTCATCCAGTCCGTCCAGCTTCTGCTGCTCAGACAGCGGAGCCAGTGTACACACGTCACAGATCTGAGTCTGTCCACGGGTGAACATTGCGGAACCATGTACTCTCGGGATAATATCAACTTCTGCTGCCAGCGGACGGATCTGGGTGATCTCACGTCCATCCGGACGTTTGTGATCTTTCAGGATCATCTTGCGGACAGTCTTCTTCTCATACTGATATACAGCCTCACCAAGAACAGCAAGCCACTCCTCGTTCTCTGCAAAAGCCTCTTCCAGCTTCTCAGTCAGAACACGGACATTCTCCTCACGGGTCTGCTTGTCATCGGTAAATACAGCCTTCTCCATCTCTTCCTGCGGAACGATCTCTTTGATGGCTGCGAACAGCTCTTCTGGAACTGCACAGCTGGTGTAAGAATGTTTCTCTTTACCAACCTCTGCTACGATCTGGTCGATGAATTTGATGATGGTCTGGTTTACTTCGTGAGCTTTGTAAATGGCCTCGATCATCTTTGCTTCCGGAATCTCATTTGCTCCGGCCTCAATCATGATGACTTTCTCACGGGTGGAAGCAACGGTCAGGTTCAGATCACCTTTCTTCCACTGCTCCTGGCTCGGGTTGATGATGAACTCGCCATCAATCATACCTACCTGAGTCATAGCACACGGTCCGGCAAACGGAATGTCGGAAATGCTAGTTGCGATTGCAGCGCCAATCATAGCAACAAGCTCCGGACGGCAGGACGGATCTACGCTCATAACCATATTGTTCAGGGTAACGTCATTTCTGTAATCCTTCGGGAACAGAGGACGCATCGGACGGTCAATAACGCGGGAAGTCAGAATGGCATTCTCAGATGCTTTTCCCTCTCTTTTATTGAATCCTCCCGGGATTTTTCCTACAGAATACATTTTTTCTTCATACTCAACACTCAGCGGGAAGAAATCAATTCCATCACGCGGTTTGTCAGATGCAGTTGCAGTGGAGAGAACAACGGTGTCTCCGTAGTGCATGAATGCTGCACCATTTGCCTGAGCTGCTACACGGCCTACATCTACTCTTAAGGTTCTGCCAGCAAGCTCCATGGTATAACTTTTGTACATACTCTTGTATCTCCTTTCCATTTCTTACATAAGTTTCATAGCGGAAGATACCGAAACTACTGAAAAATACAGACTTTTCGTCTTACGTTTTCTGTCCTTTTCAGTGGTCTCGGAACTTATCTTCCACTACCAGACAAGTGCCCATCTTCAAAAACAGGGCGGAGAAATCTCCGCCCTATGATGGTTGATTATTTTCTCAGACCTAATTTTGCGATCAGAGCACGATATCTCTCGATATCTTTTTCTTTCAGGTATGCAAGCATTCCACGTCTCTGTCCAACCATTTTCAGCAGACCCCTTCTGGAATGATGATCCTTCTGGTTTACTTTCAGATGCTCGGTGAGCTCCTGGATTCTAGCGGTCAGGATAGCTACCTGAACCTCCGGTGAACCGGTGTCTCCCTCACAGCGTCCGTACTCAGCGATAATTGCCTGTTTCTTTTCCTTTGAAATCATGATATTTCCTCCTGTTCTTTTCATCACCTGTCATTAAGGGTCGGTCGGAGTTGTCC
>CAVFMZ010000061.1:0-17063 GCA_963623675.1 Firmicutes bacterium CAG:176
ATCCCATGACAGGCAAGCGATTTAAAAACAGGTCAGGTTAGGTGGGCAATAACATGATATTCCGCCTAATCCAATTATAAGAAGAATTTAACATAAAAAGGCCTGTTGCGTTGACAAAAATAATTTTGCAAGCAACAGGCTTTTTTTAACGTGATATGAGGAGATACTGTCCATTATCCGCCAGTATCTGGCAATTCTTCAGTTCCGGATGATCGGTCAGGAACGGAACTGACAGAATGAGAAGGACATCATCGGAATCGGCAAGAAAGCTTTCCGTGCCGCCATCTTGGCAGGTAAGGTCGCCTTCCATCATGCCAAGGAGCTGCATGTTCTGTTCCCAGTTCGTTGTATTGGCGTAGAGGAACGGGTCGTAGGCATCGAGATAAACGGTAGCTCCGGTGTGCAGTCCGTTCCGGTCAAACTGTTCCATGACAAAAGTCTGCAGGTCATTGCTTCTGGCGCCGCGGATGTTGTCGCTGTAATTGTTCCAGACAAAACGGCCGGTTCCGGCAGCGGTAAAGAAAAGCGTCAGGCAGAACAGCCATCCGGGCAGCTTTTCATTCTGAAGGAAAGCACCCAGGAAAATAGCGGCCAGCAGGCACAACGGCACGATGCAGGGATAGACATACCACATGAGCTTGGTGGATACGGCAGAAAATCCAAGTAACGGAACCAGAAGCCACAGGAGCAGTCCAGTGAGATTCGTGTTGGAGAGCGGAAAATCTTTCCGGCGGAACGGGCGGATCCACAGATACACAAATCCCAGAATCACGATCAGGGTCAGCCAGCCGTAGATGTAATCAAAGTTCCAGAAGATGGAAGTCCAGTAGAAAGAAAAGGGAAATCCATGGCCTTCCAGCCCTCCGGCAGCAGTTCTTCCGGCAATGTCGGCTTCGTACATATTCTGGAAAAACGTAAAACCGTCATACTGGAAACGGCAGACTGCCCACAGGGCCGCCGGCAGAAGGGCAGAGCCAAGAAAGAGAAGAAATCTTCCCGGTTTCATTTTCTTTAATTCTCCGGTCAGCAGAAGGAACAGTCCGCCGATGGTTGCGATCATGCCCGCATGAAAACTTTTGGTCAGGAAGGCAAAAGAAAAACACAGACCGCAGACATAAAGCATACGTCCATTTTCGCGGATCTTCAACATGGCCAGCATAGCCAGCGTGAAGAACAGAAGGTACAGGCTGTCTGCATCTCCGGCACGTACCAGATGCGCTTTAAATGGAAAATAGTTGGCGCACAGGAATACCATGACCAGCAGAGAGGTAAGCTTTCCGTACCGGCGTGCAAAGAGTCCGGTTGCAACCGTGGTAATCAGATAAGCGAGAGCCGAGAAGAATCGAAGGCCCACTGCCGTATAGCCAAACAACATAAAGCCTGCCATAATGCTCCAGAAGGAGATAGGCGGTTTTACATTCCAGTAATCAGGCTCGCCAAGATACGTATTTACCAGAAAATTTCCATTCTTCAACATTTCATAGGCGGAAATGCCGTGGCGTGCCTCGTCCCAGGAATCAATGGCTTTAATGCCGAGACATCGGAAACAGAGAAAGGCTGTCATTAACGTCAACAGTGCGAAAAGGACCGGATAGAACCGGTCGACCAGCTTCAGAAGCTGTGTATTCAATGATTTCATAAAATAAATCCCCATAATTCTGATAGTTACAAAAAATATAGCATGGTCACGACAAAAAGTAAACGTTTTACAAAGGCTTTACAAAGAGACTCTATTATTGATAATATAAAATAATAAAAATAGTAAGCGAGAACAGATATGAATAAACGAAAAGGAATAGGGCTCATTGGAATTGGCTGTGTGAGCATCCTGCTGGCCGGGACAGGCTTCTTTTTTCTGCAGAAGAAACAGCAGATCAAAGAGGCTGAGCGTTATGCGGCAGAAAGCGCGCTGGCAGAGGAGCAGGGATTGATTCTCGATATTTATACGGAAGAAGACTTTACTGCTTTTGCGGAGAGTGTTAACCAGGGAAATACCTATGATGGGGAATATGTGAATCTTTATGCGGATCTGGATTACGCCAAGATGCCGGAATCTCTCATGGTGGGACAGGAAGAGGATGCTGCCTTTCAGTTTTCTGGCGTGTTTGACGGAAACGGGCATGCTATCGAACATCTGAAGATCGAGTCGGAAGGAAAGGCAGGACTGTTCCGGGTGCTGCGGGGAACCGTGTGCAATCTTTATATCAAAAGCGGGACCGTATCAGGAAGCTCTGCCGGAGGAGTTGCGGGCGAGATAGAAGACTCGGCATTTATCATGAACTGCGGAAGTGATGCGGAGATTCAAGGGGAGACCATTGATGGGATATCCGGTTCGGAGGAAGGAACGGTGCTCAACTGCAGCAGCGCGTTTCTGGAAGCGGATGCGGATACTCTGAATCAGGGGACAGCTATTTTGAACGGTATCCGTGGCAGTGAATGCATTGACGCCTGGTACCAGTGGAAAGAGGAAGACGGAAAAGCAGTCCTCACGCAGGATGAGGCAATTGTGCCGGAAGTAATCACAGCAGAAATCGGAACCGGAGAAGATGCTGTTACGGTGAATGCCTACTACTCACTGACGGAAGAAAGCTGGTGTCTGGCAGTGCCCACAGGAGCAAAGACAGAAGATCTGACCGTGACGGTGACCTATTCTGACGGATCAGAGAAAGATGGTTCCGCCATGGATATCAAAGTCCTGGAGACAGGAACCATGCCCGTCTTAATGCTTTCCAGTGGAATTACCCATGCACTTGATTATATTAAGGAAATAAAAACCCATAAAGTGAATGTGTCCGGTATGCTGCTGGAGCAGGACGGAACGAAAACAACCCTTCCTGATGCCACATTCCGGGGACATGGAAACGATTCCTGGGGTGCACTGAAGAAAAGTTACAATCTGATTTTTATGGAAGATACCGATCTGTGCGGACTTGGTGCAGCACAGAATTATGCGCTTATGGCCGGATACCGGGACAATTCCCTGATGGCGTATAAGACCACTTATGATCTGGCCCAGGCCGTGGGCATGAACTATGCACCGGAGACTTCTTTTGTGCAGTTCTATGTGGACGGCGAATATATGGGCGTTTATTTCCTTGCCGGGAAGATTGAGATTGGGGAAAACCGGATTGCGCTGAAAAATATGCAGGAAGAGACGGAAGCATTGAATGCAGAGTCTCTGAAAAAGTATGAAGTGCAGAAGACGGAACATCGTGTCTGGAGAGATCTGGACCGGACGCCGGAGGATGTGACCGGAGGTTGGATTCTGGAGTATGACGAGCGGGATTACGACCCGGATAAGGCAAGATTTATCAGTAACCATGATCTTTCCATGGTGCTTCGCAGCATGCCCTATGCCTCCGAAAAGCAGGTGAATTACATTGCGGACTACTGGCAGGATTTTGAAGATGCTCTGTATGCGGAGGACGGCTATAACGAAAAAGGAAAGCATTATACAGATTATATCGATGTGGAATCTTTTGCGGAGCAGTGGATTTTGCAGGAACTGAATACGGAGAGCAGCCTGACGTCCAGCGTTTATTTCTATAAGGATTCGGATGAGCAGGGAGATGGAAAGCTTCATGCCCTGTATCTCTGGGATATGGAGCATTCCCTGACCAGAGGGGGAATGGCTCATGCCAGCTGGATTGCGTCCAAATGTGAGCCGGATGAGTTCTGGTCACAGTTCTACCGTCACAAGGATTTTGCAAAGCTGGTCAATGAAGTATGGAATACGAAATTTCTTCCGGCTATTCAGGTCTCCTTGCAGGACGAAACAGGAGAGCAGGAGCAGGGATTATGCGGACTTTCCTGGTATGAGGAGCAGTACCGGCAGGATGATGAGCTGAATCACAGCCTGTGGGAGAAATCTTCCATGGAGGAGAAGACGGAGAAGATCCGGTTTATTTATACGGAACGTTCTGATTTCCTGACGAAGGCATTTGCCCTCTGGGAAAAAGAATATATCGGATATGATGAAGAGGACGATGGAGTATACGGAATTACCGTAGATCAGGAACGGGTTCCTGTAACCTGGGAAGGGGAGGTACGTGCAGAATGAAAGACAGAGGCAAATGGCTGGCAGTACCGCTTCTTTTATTGATCGCAGGCATACTGATAGCCGGGAAATCCATGACAGGCAGCGGAACGGAAAAGTCAGAAGATTATTTTCTGACCGGGGAAGAAGTATCCTGTCAGATTTCTGTCGGCGATGTGACAGACGGTCCGGTGGTGGTCCGGATGAAAGACCTGCATCTGACGTCTGCGGAAGCTCCGGCACTGGAAATCGTGGGTTCCGCAGAGGTGAAACTGATTCTGGAAGGAGAAAATACCATAGAAGTGACATCCCGGAAAAAGGAAGATGGCAAAGCGGTGATCAGAAGTGAAGGCACCCTTGAAATCACCGGGGATGGAACTTTGAACGTCCATGGAACCGGGCAGGATGGAATCCGTGTGGACGGAAGTTTTTCCATGGATTCCGGTATGGTACGAATTCACGCAGGGGACGATGCTTTGAGAGCAGGAAAGTCCATAGAGATCAGCGGCGGAACGCTTTTCCTGGATGCGGAAAATTACCTGATTCGCTGTGAGGAAGAGCAGAAACTGGCGGAAGGCTGTGTTTTTTTTGAAAAACAGTGACAGACAGGGAAAAGCATGTTATAATCAAGCCAAATGCAGTGAAATCAAGGGGATATTCTGCCCTGACGGCTGCTGAAGAAGAAAAAATCAGATTTTTACATTTATGGAGGAAATTTCATGAGAACTTATCTCGTAACAGGCGGTGCCGGATTTATCGGTTCCAATTACATTCATTATATGTTCCGCAAATACGGCGAGGAGATCCGTATTATCAATGTGGACGTGCTGACCTATGCAGGTAATCTGGAGAACTTAAAAGATGTAGAGAATTATCCGAACTACACCTTCGTAAGAGCAGACATCTGTGACAGCGAAGCTATTACCAAAATCTTCGAGGAGAACGATATCGACCGCGTGGTTCATTTCGCAGCAGAGAGCCATGTAGACCGCAGTATCAAGAATCCGGAAGTATTTGTGAAGACCAACGTACTGGGAACCCTGGTCATGCTGAACGCAGCAAAAGCAGCATGGGAGCTACCGGACGGAAATTTTAAAGAGAATAAGAAATTTCTCTATGTTTCCACCGACGAAGTATATGGTTCCCTGGATGACGGAGACAACTATTTCTATGAGACCACTCCGTTCTCCCCGCACAGCCCGTACTCTGCAAGTAAGGCAAGTGGAGACATGCTGACCAAAGCATATTTTGATACTTACAAATTCCCGTGCAACATTACCAGCTGCAGCAATAACTATGGCCCGTATCAGTTCCCGGAGAAACTGATTCCGCTGGTCATCAACAATGCACTGCAGGGCAAACCGCTTCCGGTATATGGCGACGGTAAGAACGTTCGTGACTGGCTCTATGTGGATGACCACGCAAAGGCTATTGATATGGTTCAGGAAAAAGGAAAACTGGGCGAGCGTTACAACATCGGCGGACACAACGAGAAGCAGAACATTGAGATTATTCATATTATTCTGGATACGCTTCAGGAGATGCTTCCAGACAACGATCCGAGAAAAGCACTGGTAAGTGAGAATCTGATTACTTACGTAACAGACCGTAAGGGACATGACCGCCGTTATGCCATCGCACCGGACAAGATCAAAGCAGAGATCGGCTGGTATCCGGAGACCATGTTTGCAGAGGGCATCAAGAAGACCATCCAGTGGTTCTTTGAGCATGAGGACTGGATGAAGAACGTGACCAGCGGTGACTATCAGAAATACTATGAAGAAATGTACAAAAATAAATAAAAAGTGGCTGGTACCGGCGCTGGGAGTGTTGCTCGCAGCGCTGGCTCTGGTATTTGGGAAGACCGGAATTCCGCAGAATGGCTTTACTTTGAATCAGTATCATAATGCGGACGCCAAGTTTATCGGTGATCATATCATCACCAGTGTGGACGAAGGAATCCGGATTCTGGATCTGGAAGGCAATACGGTAGCTTCCTATGATGGTCTGTCTGCTTCCTGGATGTATGTGATGGAAGACGATATGGAGGAGAGAGCACCGGAAGATCACTGGTTTGTTGCTTACAGCAACCACGCCGATGAGACACACATTCTGGAACTGACCGCTGATTATCAGCTGGTGGAGGACCGGATTGCAGTGATTACCGATACATTAGCCATTGATCCGATTCTGGTGAAGACGGAAGATGGATGGCTTCTCACCAACACGGAGATTGACGGAACCATCAACAACCCGTCACCGGATGGGGACAACGGCATTTATTCCGTGCGGCTTTATAGCTCGCCAGATCTAAAGACCTGGGAACCGGTTACGACCGTCATCAGTAAAAAGCAGAATCTGGAGGACGGCGATATCCGGTATCTTGACGGAACGCTCTATTATTTCTTCGAGATGGAAGACTATGACAAAGGACCTTCGAAGATCTGCGTCATGACGTCGGATGATCAGGGCGGAAGCTGGAGCGATCCGACGGTGCTGCTTCCCAATGTGGCGGACAATGAGATGGCTTCCTGTGAGCAGACCGATGATGGCTGGAGGCTCTACGTGAGCAGTGATTATGCCTGTGTGGGCGAGAGTTATCAGGGCGCCAGTGTCTATTACAACGATTATACAGAAGATTTTACTCCGATCAGTACCTATCAGCGGTCGGAGATGCCGGACAATGAATCTGTCCGATTATATGAGGCAAAAGAGATGAACGGTCAGATGTATTTCCTGTTTGAAAGGAATTTCCTGACAGACTGTGATCTTCTGCTTCGCACCATGGAAAAGGGGGATGAGATACAATGAAAGGAATTATTTTAGCAGGAGGATCAGGAACCAGACTGTATCCGCTGACCAAGGCAGTGTCCAAACAGATCATGCCGGTTTATGACAAGCCGATGATCTATTATCCGCTGTCCATTCTCATGCTGGCAGGAATCCGGGAGGTGTTGATCATCTCCACGCCGAGAGATCTTCCGGTATTCAAAGAGCTCTTAGGAGACGGAAACCAGCTGGGCATGCGTTTTGAATATGCGGTTCAGGAGCAGCCGAGAGGACTGGCTGATGCATTTATCATCGGGGCGGACTTTATCGGCAAAGACAGCGTAGCGCTGATTCTCGGTGACAATATTTTCTACGGACAGAGCTTTTCTCAGGTGCTCAGAAGAGTTGCTGCTCAGGAGAGCGGTGCAACCATCTTCGGTTACTATGTAAGAGATCCGAGAGAGTACGGTGTGGTAGAGTTTGACGAGAACGGCATGGCTATCTCCATCGAGGAGAAGCCGGAGCATCCGAAGTCAAACTATGCAGTGCCGGGACTTTATTTCTATGATAACGACGTTGTAGAGATTGCAAAGAACGTAAAACCGTCTGCAAGAGGTGAGATTGAGATCACCAGCATCAACAACGAGTATCTCCGCAGAGGAACCCTTCATGTGGAGACGCTGGGAAGAGGATTTGCATGGCTGGATACGGGCAATCATGACGCACTGCTGGATGCCGCTGACTTCGTGGCAGCTTTCCAGAAACGTCAGGGTCTTTATATTTCCTGTATCGAGGAGATTGCGTTCCGCAGAGGATTTATTGATAAAGAACAGCTGTTGAAGCTGGCAGAGCCGCTGATGAAGACCGCTTATGGCCGTTATCTGACGGAAGTAGCCGAAGGGCTGTAAATGAAAACATGGGCCCCGGGAGAGCGCATACCTGCGAATTTCCGGGGTCTTTATCAAGATTGACAGAAGGATGGAGAAAAGAAATGGGAAAGATTACTGTAGAAACCTGTGACATTGAAGGACTGAAGATCATTACACCGACCGTATTCGGAGACGAGCGGGGATATTTTATGGAGACTTATAATTACAATGATTATAAGGCAGCAGGCATTGACATGGAGTTCGTACAGGACAACCAGTCCGCATCTAAAAAAGGTGTATTAAGAGGTCTGCATTTCCAGATTAACTACCCGCAGGATAAGCTGGTCCGTGTAGTAAGCGGAGAAGTATTTGACGTGGCAGTTGACCTTCGCCCGGGCTCCAAGACCTATGGAAAATGGTTCGGCGTGCTGCTCTCCGCAGAGAATAAGAAGCAGTTCTTTATTCCGAAGAATTTTGCACACGGATTTGTCGTACTGTCTGATTATGCAGAGTTTGCTTACAAATGCACCGATTTCTATCATCCGAATGATGAGGGCGGCCTGGCATGGAACGACCCGGATATCGGAGTAGAATGGCCGATTCCGGAAGGCATGGAACTGACCATTTCTGAGAAAGACCAGAAGTGGGGCGGAATCAAAGAGTTGAAAAAATAGACACAGTTCACACAGCAGCCAGACACTTGCTGTCAGGCTGCGTAAAAACTTGATTCAGGAGTGAGCAGGCTCCTTTTGCGAAGCAAAACTTTGAATGAGCCTGCGAATTTTTACTGGAGCGAGGTACGAGTGAACAGGAAAATAAGGAGAGAGACCCTCTATGGTCCGTATGTTAAAAGATTTTTGGGCGAGCCGGAAGCTGATCTGGAAGCTTGCCAGAAATGATTTCAAGACCCGTTATGCCGGTTCCTATTTCGGCGTGGTATGGGCAATGATACAGCCGGTCATCATCGTACTGGTGTACTGGTTTGTATTCCAGATCGGTTTAAACAATGCGACGGCAGAGTTGAAGCAGGGAATTACGGTTCCTTTCGTACTCTGGCTGGTCAGTGGTATTGTGCCGTGGTTCTATTTTTCCGAAAGTTTGAGCAACGGAACCAATGCGCTTCTGGAATATAATTATCTGGTGAAAAAAGTGGTCTTCAACATTGACATCCTGCCGCTGGTGAAGACCATTGCAGCACTGTTTATTCATGTATTTTTTGTGCTGTTCATGTTGTTTTTATTTGCACTGTACGGTTATTATCCGGGACTGCATACCCTGTGGGTAGTGTATTTCAGTGCCTGCCTGCTGATCTTTGTGACGGGAGTCTGCATGCTGACCAGTTCCCTAGTGATTTTCTTCCGGGATCTGACCCAGATTATCAATATTTTTCTGCAGGTCGGCATCTGGATGACACCGATCATGTGGAGTCTGGAAGATCTGCTGGCAAAATACCCGGTTCTCATGGTGCTGAAGCTGAATCCGCTCTGCTATATTGTCTATGGATACCGTGCGGTACTGTTTCAGACCGGTTCCGTGGCAAGCCTTGGCTGGATGAACATTTATTTCTGGGCAGTGACCATTATCGTGTGGCTGCTTGGAAGTCATGTGTTCCGGAAACTGAAGGTGCATTTTGCGGACGTACTGTAAAGGAGATCTATGAGCAGCGAAGCAATTAAACTTGAGCATATTACCAAAATATATAAATTATATGGCCGGAACAGGGATCGTCTGAAGGATTCCCTGGGGCTCACGAAGAAGAAATGCTATACGGAGCATTATGCGCTCCGGGATGTGAGCATGGAGATCCATCAGGGCGAGACCGTGGGAATCATCGGTGTCAATGGTTCCGGCAAATCGACAATTCTGAAAATTATCACCGGTGTCTTAAGCGCCACCGGCGGAACCATGGAGATCAACGGAAGAATCTCCGCCCTGCTGGAGCTGGGAGCCGGATTTAACATGGAATATACCGGTCTGGAAAATGTATATCTGAACGGTACCATGATGGGATTTTCTGAAGAGGAAATCAATGAGCGTCTGCAGGATATTCTGGACTTTGCGGATATCGGGGAATTTATCCACCAGCCGGTGAAGACCTACTCCAGTGGTATGTTTGTGCGTCTGGCTTTTGCTGTGGCCATTAACATTGACCCGGAGATTCTGATCGTAGACGAGGCATTGTCTGTGGGAGATGTGTTCTTCCAGGCGAAATGCTATCACAAATTTGAAGAATTCAAGAAGCTGGGCAAGACCATTCTGTTCGTCAGCCATGATCTGACCAGCATTGCAAAATACTGTGACCGCGTCATTTTGCTGAACAAGGGCGTAAAGCTGGCAGAAGGAACGCCGAAGGATATGGTCAACATGTATAAGAAGCTTCTGGTGCATCAGCTGGATGAGGAGACACTGGAGGACGTCTGTGAGAAGAGCGACATTGTGGAGCATACCGCAGACGGAAAAGCATGGAAAGATCATTTTGAGACCAATCCGAAGCTTCTGGATTACGGTGAGAAGCAGGCGGAGATTGTGGATTTTGCCATTATCGATCAGTATGGACAATATTCCAGTATCATTGAGAAAGGAACTACCTGTCAGATCAAGGCAAAGCTTACGTTCCACAGTCAGGTGAAGAATCCCATCTTCACCATCACCATCCGGAACAAGCAGGGCACGGACATTACGGGAACCAACACCATGTTTGAACGTGTGGAGACCGGAACTGTGGAAGCAGGAGAGACAAGAATTGTTACCTACACCCAGCGGATTGATCTGCAGGGCGGGGATTACCTCATTTCTCTTGGATGTACCGGATATGTGGGAGACGAATTCAAAGTGTACCACAGACTTTACGATCTGGTGGGAATGACCGTACTTTCTGATAAGGATACGGTTGGCTTTTATGACATGAACTCTGTAATTACCGTGGAGAACCCGGCAGAGAAAAAGGGCTGATTCATGGAATTTCGCAGCAGGCGGGAAGGAATGCATATGCAGGAACAGGTAGGACTCGTGACAGTGACATATGATGAGGAGACTGCTTCTTTGCAGCAGCCCCGTCCGGAAGATCTCCGGGTGGAGCAGTTACTGGAAGAAGGCTTTGACTGTAAGCGGGCACAGGCACCGTCCTTCACTGCTCTTTATCATTTATCCCATCTTCGCGGCAATCTGACAGAATGGCTGCCGGTGAAGAAGACGGATACCGTGCTGGAATTCGGTGCTGACAGCGGACAGCTGACGGGCGGTCTGGCGAAGAAGGCAGAGAAAGTCATCTGTCTGGAGGAAAGCATAAGCAGGTGCAGACTGTTGGCAAAACGGTGGCAGACGGTGGACAATATCTCCGTATCCGGCGGCAGTATGTGGACAACGCTGGAAACGCTTCCGGAATTTGACTGGATTGTGGCGCCGGGGGTGCTGACAGAAGCACACCGTTATTTTACCGGGGATCACCCGGAACAGCAGGCACTGAATATTCTGAAGCAGCATCTGAAACCGGACGGACATCTGGTGCTGGCAGCGGATAACCGGTTTGGCCTTAAATACTGGGCCGGAGCAAAGGAACCCCATACCGGAAAATATTTTGACAGTCTGGAAGGCAAAGGCACGTCCTTTACGAAGAAGGAACTGGAAACGATTCTGGCAGGCAGCGGATTTGGAACGTATGAATTTTATTATCCCTATCCGGAACGATGGTTCCCCATGAGTCTGTATTCGGATCAGTGGCTTCCGAAGAAAGGGGAACTGAATCAGAATCTCCGGAATTTTGAAGGAGAGCGGATGGTGCTCTTTGATGAGGAGCAGGTATTTGACCAGCTCATCGCAGACGGACGGTTCCCGGAGTTTTCTAACACCTATCTGATGATTATGGGACCGAAAATGCAGGAATGCCCGGTCTATGTAAAATATTCCAATGACCGTGCGGAGCGGTTTATGATCCGGACAGATATTCTGGGAGATGCAAAGCACCGTCAGGTACGGAAAGTACCGGTTGCTGCGGAGGCAAAGTCCCATGTGGAAGAGTTAAAGCACTGGGAAGAGGTGCTGGATCAGCAGTATCGGACAGCGGGGCTTCGTGCCAACCGGTGTGAATTAAAGGACGGCGCAGCTTATTTTGAGTTTCTGCATGGACGGACCTTTGAGGAACTGCTGGATGACAGACGAAAGGAACAGGATTATGCAGGACTGGCTGCAGAATTGCAGCGCTATCGAAAACTTCTGACAGCGGTACTGGAAAAGGAGTTGACACCGTTCCGGAAGAGCGCTGAATTTGTGGAAATGTTCGGCAACCCGGAATTTACCAAAGCCTATAGGGGAGCATCGGTCAACAATCTGGACTGGATTTTCGGAAATCTCATGGAGACCGGAGACGGAATCCAGATCATTGATTATGAGTGGACGTTTCCTGTACAGGTTCCGGTGGAGTATCTCATCTGGAGAGCGGTATCGTTGTATCTCAACAGCCGGGAGGATGTAAAGACCCTGGGCCTCATGGCGCAGATGGGCATCTCCGAAGCGGAGGAAGCAGTCTTTACAGAGATGGAACATCACTTCCAGTTATGGCTTCTGGATGGAACAGTGACCATCGGGGCACAGTATCTTCATACCGCAGGAAGAACCTTATATCGGGAAGAACTGCTCCGCCAGGTGAAGAAAAACCGGATTCAGATTTACCCGGACTGCGGCAGTGGATTTTCCGAAGGCACCAGCTACTGGGTGGAGACGGAGGCCGACAAGGAAGGGAATATTCGGCTGGAGCTTCTGCTTCCGATAGGAACGAAAGCCCTGCGGCTTGACCCGGCAGAGACGCCCTGTCTGGTGAAGGTGAAGAGAATCCTGGGAGAACTGGGCGGCACTTATGAGCTGAACTGGAACCATAATGGCCGGGAACTGGAGCAGCAGGGAATTCTGTATACGACCACCGACCCGCAGATCGTTATTTCCGGTATCGTGGAGGGAACGGGACAGCTTTATGTGGAGCTTACCATTCAGGAACTGTATCCGGATACAGCCTACGCCTGCATGCATCTTCTGAACCGGGTGCGGGCAGCGGAACGGATTACCAATAGTGCGCCATTTAAGTTTCTTAAGAAACTTAAAAATATATTAAAGAGCAGATGAGTTTCAATAGAAGGAAATGCATATGAGTAAAGAAAACAAGCAGGCAGATCTGCCTGAACACAGAGACAAACGATTTGATGCAGTAAGGGATACCTGGTACTGGAAACTTTCCAAGCCGGCCCGGGTGGTGGTTCATTTTGTGATCCGCACCCGCAATGCCTACATTCACTACGGCGGCTTCAAAGGCATGTACAAACGCTGGAAACAGAAGAAGGGCGAGGCTGCCAAACGGATTGACTTTGGAACCAAGAGTTTCCCGAATGCGGAAGAGCGCCGGAGAGAGGAAGAGACTGTATTTCCACGGGAGATTAAGGTCAGCGTGCTTGTACCTCTTTATAATACCCCGGAGAAATTTCTGCGGGAAATGATCGAGTCCGTTCAGGCACAGACTTATAAGAACTGGGAACTCTGCCTGGCAGACGGAAGCGATGACAAGCATCAGGACGTGGGTGAGATCTGTCTGGATTATCAGAAAAAGGATTCGAGAATCATCTACAAAAAGATCGAGAAGAATCTGGGAATTTCCGGAAATACCAATGTGTGCTTTTCCATGGCAACAGGTAATTTCATCGGACTTTTCGATCATGATGATGTGATGCATCCGAGCCTGCTATTTGAATGTGTGAAGACCGTCTGTGAGAAAGACGCAGATTATGTCTATACGGACGAGGCAACCTTTACCTCCCCGAACCTTGACGATTTGATTGTCCTGCATTTTAAACCGGACTATTCTCCGGATAACCTGCGGGCCAATAACTATATCTGCCATTTCTCCATGTTTGATGCGGATCTTCTGAAGAAGACCGGACTGTTCCGTTCTGAATACGACGGAAGCCAGGACCATGATATGATCCTGCGTCTGACGGAAGAGGCGAAGAATGTACAGCACATTCCGAAGATTCTCTATTACTGGAGATCCCATCCCCAGTCGGTCGCAGCAGATATCGGAGCCAAGACCTATGCCATCGACGCGGCAAAGCGTGCGGTGCATGATCATATGCGGGATTATTATGGCATGGAAGTGGAAGTGGAGAGCACCAGAGCGTTCCCGACCATTTTCCAGATTAAGTATCCCATTACCGGAACGCCGCTTGTGAGCATTGTGATTCCCAATAAGGACCATGTGGAAGATTTGAGAAGATGTATGCAGTCCATCGTGAACAAATCCACCTGGACCAACTATGAGATCATTGTTGTGGAGAATAACAGCAAAGAACAGAGCATCTTCGACTATTATAAAGAACTGGAAGCCCTGCCGCAGGTACAGGTAGTGACCTACGAAGGCGAGTTCAATTATTCAAAGATCAACAACTTTGGAGTAAGTAAGACGAAGGGAGAATATCTCCTTCTCTTAAATAATGATACAGAAGTTATCACACCGGACTGGATCGAGCAGCTTCTTATGTACGCACAGCGAAAAGACGTGGGTGCAGCCGGAGCGAAGCTTTATTATGGAGACGATACGATTCAGCATGCAGGTGTGGTCATCGGTCTTGGCGCTCATCGTTCTGCAGGACATACCCATTACAAGATGCCGAGACAGCACTTGGGTTACATGGGCCGTCTCTGCTATGCACAGGATGTGACAGCTGTCACAGGAGCCTGCCTTATGGTGAGCAGAGCCGCTTATGATCAGGTGGGCGGTCTTGATGAGAGCTTTACCATTTCCCTCAATGACGTGGACTTCTGCCTGAAGCTTCGGGAAGCAGGATATTTAAATATCTTCACCCCGTTTGCAGAGCTTTATCACTATGAGTCCAAGACCAGAGGCATGGAAGAGGGTGAGAAGCTTCGCCGTTATGAGAGAGAATGTGCGCATTTCCGTGAAAAATGGAAAGCACAGCTGGATGCCGGAGATCCGTATTATAATCCGAACTTTTCACTGGATTATTCCGATTTTACCCTGCGCTTTTAGAGGTTTTTGACATGAAGAGAATTGAACGGGAAAAAGTCATCCGAAATGCATACCGCAGTACGATTCTGGCACTGACCATCTGCTGTATTTTCCTTGGTGTCGTGCTGGTGATCCATGAGCTGGCAAGAGAATATGAAGTGGAAAAGCTGAATCAGAAGCTGGATGCCAAAGGCGTGGTACAGAATGATGAAGGGCTGTACGCCAGTGTACAGCTGTTTCTTCCGGAGAAGATCTATGTGGCTCAGGGAGTGACCATCGAGCTTTACAACAGCCAGATCTCTTCCCTTGGTACCCGCATTGAGGATTATAATGTGAAATGGACCTGCGCGGTGGGAAAGAACATGCAGAGAAAATTCTCTATCACCGGAACTACGGACTTGATTGGTGATTATCCACTGATTTTTACGATTTTTGATGACAATGGAACGCAGGTGGTGACGGCTTCCACCACATTAAAGATCGTGGAAGACTTAAGTGAACAGGAAAAAAGTTTTTCGTTGCTGACCATCGGAGACAGCCTGTCCTGCAATACGGCGACCTATGAGGAGCTGAATGTACTGACAGACAATCAGATTGTCTACATGGGAACCCGGGGCGTGGGCGGATCACTCACAGAGGCGAGACGTGGGTTTTCCGCAGCCAATTATCTGACCGACAGTCCGTATACCATGGAAGAACCCCATGAGGAAGTGCATCCGTTTTATAATGAAGAGACCGGCACTTTTGACTGGGATTATTATAAGGAAAAGACAGGATTTCATCCGGATGCGGTGGAACTGTTCCTGGGAACGAACGGACTGGATGTGGACCCGGTGGAAAACGGCGACAATATCATAGAGATTGTGAAAAAGATCCATGAGGATGAGCCGAAGCTTCCGATCTATCTGGTGCACACCATCTATCCTGCCAATCAGGATGGCATCGGTTCCTGGAATAACAAGGGGTACGCACTTTACGGTGACAGGTATAAATATGAAGAGGACCAGAAGGTATTCCACCTGATGACATATCTGGAAGAAACGCTGGAGGATGAGGAGTATCTGTATTTCGTTCCGGCGGCGGTCTGCGTGGACAGTGCCAATAATTTTGATACGACGGAGGAGCCGGTAAGCCCGCACTCTGAAGTAATGCAGGAAGTTCCGACGGATGCGATACATCCGGGAAGGGCAGCCTATGAACAGATTGCAGACTGTCTGTACAGCGTGATCTGTGGAACAAAAGCAGAATGGGAGTAAACGATGATAAAATTAATTCAGCAGATGATTAAATTCGGCTTTGTGGGAGTCTTATGTTTTTTTATTGATTATGGAATCATGGTCTTCCTGACGGAAGTGTTCGGAATCAATTACATGGTTTCCAGTACCATTTCCTTTGCCGTATCCGTAACCGTCAACTATATCTTAAGCGTTGCATTTGTCTTCGAGACTGACAAGGACAAGAACAAGGTAAAAGAGTTTATTGTCTTTGTCCTTCTGAGTATCGTGGGACTGGGCGTCAATGAACTCTGCATGTGGCTGGGAACGGATCTCATGGGAATTCATTATATGATTACCAAGATTGGTGCGACTGCCATTGTAATGGTCTATAATTTCATTACCAGAAAGATCTTTATCGAAAAGAAAAATTAAGAAGAACCAAACGGAAAACGGCTGTGCCACATGATGGCTCAGCCGTTTTTTCAGGTGTTTTAACCTACACTTTTGTCGATTTCATAAGTATCAATGATTTCCCAGGTCTCCGCATCATAGGTGGTGAAGGTCAGAGAATCGGGTGAAACCTGTACATCCGTTACCTGCGGGCCTTTCTGCTTTTCACTGACAGCAGCTTCATCCTGGGTAGAAGGTCTGTGGTAGAGACTGCCGCTGGAAGAACCGAGGGTCAGATAGAGCGTACCTTCCGGATCTACAGCAGGACTTTCATAATCCTGCCAAGTTCCATCGGCGTTGATGAAATAGCTTCTCATATAGCAGTGGTTATGTCCGCAGAGAATGGCATCAATGTCATAGTCAGCGGCAAACTTCAGAAAATAAGGACGCATCTCCTGACCTTTTTCCATATACTCCTCGTAGGAATTATAGGGAGAATAGTGGGAGAACACCAGCTTCCACCGGACGTCCGGATTGGCCTCACAGGCATCGGCGATGAACTGTTCATGGTCACCCCATTTATTTTCATCCATCACATCCAGCACCATGAAAAGTGCATCCCCACGGACAAACCAGTAATCACCGTCGCCTTCATCATCGCAGGTACCGATGTCTGACTGATTTGGAAGAGTGAAATGCTCGGAATATTCCGGTCCGCCTGCATCGTGGTTTCCTTTGACCGGAGCCAGGGAAAGACTGTAGAGAGCTGCCTG
>CAVFMZ010000062.1:0-2052 GCA_963623675.1 Firmicutes bacterium CAG:176
TCAAAGTGGAGACGGACGGAGATCTCTTCAAAGTCACAATTATATGGAAGAAAGAACAATCAATGTCATTTAGTTAAGGAAGCGCTGATTAATTGGCCATATTCCTCTCCCCAATTTGAACAATGGTAGACGGTGGGTTATTCATCGCTTACTTTTTTCTCATATTTTGTCTCCCTTTTGTCTCCCTTTTTGTGTTAAGATAAGGCTAACAAAGTACATAAGAATAAAAACGAGAATAAGAAAGAGAGGACACATTATGCCAAAGTACACAGCGAAAGAACAGGAAGATGAGAAATTCGTACAGAACGTTCTGAACAGGATGCAGGAGAATTTTGCAGAATATCTGATTCCGGAGGATGAGCAGGCACAGAAAGCGTTTGCGGAAAAGCTTTTTAAAGAATATGCACCGGAGTTATATGTTCAAGAAGCTACTAACGAGTATTTGACTCAGCTGCTTGCGGATTACAAGACGGCGACGACGGCTCCGGAGACACTCACTCCCGAGACCATGAAGAAAATGTATCAGAATCTGACGAGAATCAACTATGAGCTTTCTCTGGACAATACGGAGGTGCCGAGTTATTCTGTGGATGCACAGTTCCCTCCTGCACAGAGAAGCCCGGAGCATTTCAGAAAATATGCCAACCGTGTATGGGCATTCCTCACAGGCATTGTGGAGAGAATTGAGGAGGCTTCAGATTCTTTGGCCGGAGTACCCTGGTATCAGAGCGTCTATTTCAGTAAGTTTGACTTCGAGACAGCTTATAACACTGCACTGGAAAAGGCAGCACAGAAGGCACAGGAACCGCATAAAAAACCGCTGATGGTTTTTGATCCTGACACAATAGGAACTCAATGGTGCAGAGATGCTGTAAGCAATATCGAAGTGGGATCTGATACTATGATCAGAATGGGCGGTGATATAGACAACATCGGATTCTCAAGGATGAGAACTGTTGTCAGAACACTGAATCAATTACGGGACAACGGCAATTTCGACAGCATGAGAAAAATGGCAGATTCTTTCGAAATACTGGCTAGTCTGATGACGTTCCTGCACATGAATGAGGGTAAAAAGCCATCAGAAATGTTCCCGGAGGCTGTAAGAACACCGGAGCTATTCCACAACAAGGCAATGGAAATGATGACTTTTATGCTGGAATTGTTGGATGGTGATATAAGAACGTACAAGTACTTTTCATCCAAGTCTATTGAGGAGTCTTACCGGAAGTTCCGTGAGACCCATGATATTCCGGAGCTTCAGCCTGATGCGGAGAGAGCAGCACAGGTGCGTAAGGAGCTGGAGGAGAAAGACGAAAAGGCAAGACAGGCTAAGGAGGAAGAAGAACGTCAAAACGACCTGAGAAGAGCGCAGTGGATAAAAGAAGCGGAAGAAGAGAGACAGAAGAGACAGGAAGAGAACAAAAAGAGACAGGAAGAGGATAATAAGAGACGGGAAGAGGAAAAAAAGAAGTGGGAAGAAGAGAAACAAAGACTGGAGGACGAGGACAGACAGAGGAATCCGGAGAAATACGAAGAAATCGATCGCAGGCGCCGCGTGGAGGACAATGATAAAGCTTTCAAGGTGAAACAAGAGGAAGTGTATAAAAAGTGGAAGGAGCTGCGTGCCCGGGAAGAGGAATTGAAGACAGCAGGGGCAGAACTTGCGAAGAGACTCTCCAGTTATGAGATCCCGGATGATAAGGCATTGATCGAAGAGAGCATACAGGAGTATGTGAAACTCTATCCGGAATGGAATGCGGTTAATTTAAACTGGGAAAATACACCGGTCAAGAGAAAGGAACAGTATTCCAAGTGGGCTGAGAATTATTGCTTAGTGAAGGAGCATCCGGAGCAGTTCAAGCCTGAGATGTATGAGGAATTAGAATATGCCTGTGTCGACTTAGGGTATCACAGATTGCGTAGCAATGAAGCCACAGTTGAGAATTATCTTGCAGTATCTGCAGAATTCTACGCACTGCTGAAGGCAATGACGCATAACATGAAGGATGACAAATGCTATTACAACAAGGAGACTGGTAAGTATTATGC
>CAVFMZ010000062.1:2992-16554 GCA_963623675.1 Firmicutes bacterium CAG:176
GAAAAATAGATTTCATTATTCAAACGGGTCTTCTTTCGGTTCGGAAACTTCTTCAGAAGCAGCTTCTTCTTTGGTCTCTTTTGCAAGAGATGCTTTCTTTTCCTCAATATTTGCCTTATGAACAGAGATAGCAGTGCAGTATTCGGATACGTTTTCATCTACCGCTTCCCCGGCTGCAAATTTTTCATAGTAGTAAGCGCCGATCCTGGTCTCCAGTTCCCGGATGGATTTTTCATCATGGAGAATCTGGGTCTTCAGACGGGTGTCTTCTACCAGTTCATTGGTTTTGTCCACAGCATTTTTTGCAATATCGTTCAGTTTTTCAAAAAGTTCCATAAATTACGCCTCCTGTTTTTTCAGAAAATCCAGAACCTCTTCACGGGTCGGCATGACGCGGAGTGCGCCTTTTCTGGTGGTGATGATGGAAGCAGCGGCATTGGCAAAGGTGAGCATTTCTTTTAACTGTTCATCCGTCAGAGCTTCCAGACTGTGCTCCAGCACATAATTCAGAACACAGGCGCAGAAGGTATCACCGGCTCCGGTAGTCTCGATGGTATTTTCCTGAAGGAACGGAGCAACCTCCACATAATGGTCGCCGTAGTAAGCGCGGCTTCCGTCGCGTCCCATGGAAACGAGAATCAGCGGAATCGGGAATTCTTCGCGGATCTTCTTTACGCCTGCGGTAAAGTCTTCCTCTCCGGTGAGCCACTGGATCTCGTTGTCGGAAATCTTCAGTACATCGCATTTTCCAAGTCCCCAGCGAACCTGCTCTTTGGCATTGTCAAGGGAATCCCACAGCGGTTCTCTTAAGTTCGGATCGAAGCTGATGAGATCGCCTGCCTCTTTGGCGGTCTCCACAGCTTTTTTCGTTGTAGCGCGGATACCCTCATGGGTCATGGACAGAGTGCCGAAGTGGAAGATTCTGGTGTCGCGGATCAGGTCCAGATTCAGCTCGTCCACCGTAAGCATCATGTCAGCGCCCGGATTGCGGTAGAAGGAGAAATCACGGTCTCCGTCTGCAAAGGTATGTACCAGTGCCAGAGTGGTGTGTACTTCGTCGTCCATCAACAGATTTTCCGTGCCGATGCCAAGCTCTTCCAGTGCTTTTTTCAGGGTCTTGCCAAACTGGTCGTTTCCTACTTTTCCAATAAAGGATGTCTTCTTTCCAAGGTTGTTTAACATGGAAAGCACATTGCAGGGAGCGCCGCCCGGATTTGCTTCAAAAAGTCCGTTTCCCTGCTCGCTTAGTCCGTTCTGAGTGAAATCAATAAGAAGTTCGCCAAGAGCGATCACGTCATATTTTTTCATGAGAAAAGCCTCCGTTCTTTGATAGGTCTATTGTACAAAAAAAAGGCGAAAAAAGAAAGTGAAAAATCAATCTTTAAAATTTCACTTTCACTCTGGCTGTCCGGAACGGATTATGGTATGATGAGCGGTAGTGAGCATAATTTTCAACGATAGAGGAGCAAGCATAACATGCCAGTATTTGATTTTAATGATGTATCCGACGAGAGAAATCATGCGGAGTGTACGTATACAACCTTCCGTTCCGATGTGGGAGAGGCCACCCCGGAACAGCCGATTCTTCTTCTGGACAACCATAACAGACAGTGGAAACACCATTCCATCGGTGTATTTACCAATCCGGTAAAGCGCTCTTCCTTTGAATTCGAAGAGGAAGATGGCAAGATCAGTGCCGATATTCTGGAGATTGACGCGAGATTTGTAAGCCTTTTACGGTGGCTTGGCGAGAACCATATCAATGTGCGTCTGTCCGGTAAGAACCGGGAGGACGGTTATGCTGTTTATAAGATCCGTGAGATCGCTTTTGGCGGCGGCACCAAGTTATCTGCAGAGGACGGATTTCTGCAGTTTATGATGGAACGTCTCTTTGCCAGCCATGCGCCTGAGGAGATCGAGGAGGATGAGGACTACGAGGAAGTGGGCGATGAAATGAAGCTCACCAGTCTGCAGAGCATCACCGACTTTATGACCTGTGCCGGAAATACCATGCCGGAAAATATCCGCCTGTGGGCCAGAAGAAATCTGGCAGTGGCACGTTCCCATGAGGTATCTCCGGAGGAGAGACGACATGCCCAGAGAGCATTGTCCATCATGATGAATGTACAGTGGAAAAATAATTATTTTGAAGCCATTGACCCGGATGAGGCCAGAAGAATTCTGGACGAAGAGCTCTACGGTATGGAGCGGGTAAAACAGAGAATTATCGAGACGATTATCCAGATCAACCGTACCCATACCCTTCCGGCTTACGGACTTCTGCTGGTGGGACCGGCGGGAACCGGTAAATCCCAGATCGCCTATGCGGTAGCCCGGATTCTGAAACTGCCGTGGACGACCCTGGATATGAGTTCCATCAACGATCCGGAGCAGCTGACCGGAAGCTCCCGTATTTATTCCAATGCAAAGCCGGGTATTATTATGGAGGCTTTCTCAGCAGCCGGAGAATCCAATCTGGTCTTTATCATCAACGAGCTTGACAAGGCAGCATCCGGAAAAGGTAATGGCAATCCGGCTGATGTCCTGCTGACGCTTCTTGATAACCTTGGATTTACGGACAACTATATGGAGTGTATGGTGCCGACAGTGGGCGTATATCCTATCGCGACTGCCAATGACAAATCTCAGATCAGTGCGCCGCTCATGTCCCGTTTTGCAGTGATCGATATTCCGGATTATACAAAGGAAGAGAAGAAGATTATTTTCTCCAAGTTTGCACTTCCGAAGGTGTTAAAGAGAATGAGCCTCAAAGAGGAAGAGTGTATTGTTACGGAAGAAGGACTGGAAGCAGTCATGGATATCTTTGCACATACGTCCGGTATCCGTGATCTGGAGCAGGCAGCCGAGCATATTGCAGCCAATGCCCTCTATCAGATCGAGGTTAACCATGTAGCATCTGTTTCCTTTGACGGGGCAATGGTAAGAGAATTACTGTTACAGTAAGAAACTGGAAAGGCAAGGTCAGATGTTCACAGAAATTCGAAAAGAAAATCCCTTTCAGGAAATTATTGACCAGATCCTTGAAAATGTGCAGTCGGGAAAACTCCACAAAGGGGATGCCCTCCCCGCAGAACGGGTCATGGCAGAAGCCCTGGGAATCTCAAGGCCCATGCTGCGGGAGGTACTGCGGTCTCTGAATATTCTCGGTGTCATCACCACCGTGCATGGCGGAGCCAATTATATCTCAGAAAATCTGGAAAACAGCATGATCCGGCCGCTTTCCATTCTGTTCCGGCTGAACAACAGCAGCGTCTATCAGAATCAGCAGCTGCGTTCCGCCCTGGAAGTAGAGTGCGCGGTTCTGGCGGCAAGAAACTGTTCCCCGGTAGATGCGGCGCAACTGCAGCTGACTATTGCGAAGCTGGACGAATCCAGAGACGAGGGTGAGCGGGCAGATCTGGACCGGCAACTTCATATCAAGATCGGTGAGATGGCGAAAAATCCCATGATTTTCGGGGTTATGAGTGCATCAGCCCAGCTGACAGAAAACATTATTACCGGTATCCGGGCCTACATTATGCAAAAGCAGCAGTCGGTAGCTTATGTGGATGAGCAGCACCGGAGTCTGGTCAATGCCATCGTCAGTCATGACGAAGAACTGGCGGAAAGCTGCATGAAGGAGCATATGCAGACCATAGAAAATTACATCAAAGAAATCTCTGGTATGTAGAAAGTGATAAAGAGAACGATTTGCGGAGTGTAAAGATTCCGTAAATTGTTCTTTTTTAATTGTATTTTTCTAATGCAAATGGTATAATCTGTTTTAAAATTGGTAATACCAAAAGGAGAGCAATTATGGGATATGTAAAATGGAGTTATCCGGTATTAAAAAATTTCTGTTATGATGTTTTCCGCGCCTTCGGGTTCAGTGACGAAGAGAGCAAAGACATTGAGGATGTGCTTCTGATGGCTGATCTCTATGGTATCGAGAGCCATGGTATGCAGCGTATGGTACGTTACCACAAAGGAATCGAAAAAGGAACCATCCATCCGCAGGCAAAGCCGGAAGTGGTTTTCGAGACACCGGTATCGGCAGTGATTGACGGTCATAACGGCATGGGACAGCTTATTTCTATCTTTGCCATGAAGAAGGCCATTGAGAAAGCCAAAACTACCGGCATCGGTATGGCAACTGTTCGGGAATCCAATCATTTTGGTATTGCGGGGTATTATGCGAAGATGGCAAGCGACGAGGGTCTTCTCGGAATGGCATGCACCAACTCAGAAGCCATCATGGTACCGACTTTTGGCAAGAAAGCCATGCTGGGTTCCAACCCGATTGCAGTTGCCATGCCGGCAGAACCGTATCCGTTCCTATTTGACTGTTCGACCACCGTAGTAACCAGAGGAAAACTGGAGATGTACAACAAGATGGGCAAGGAGCTGCCTCATGGATGGGCACTGGGAAGTGACGGACGGGAGAGTACCAGTGCACCGGATGTACTGGCCAATATCGTTGGTAAGAAGGGCGGCGGAATCATGCCGCTTGGCGGAGATAAAGAAGTGAGCGGAGGACACAAAGGCTATGGATACGGCATGCTCTGCGAGCTGTTCAGTTCCATCTTCTCCATGGGTGTGACCTCTGACAAATGCTGTACCTTCCCGGATAAGACGGGTATCTGTCATGGATTTATCGCCGTGGATCCGGCAGTCTTCGGAGATCCGGAGGCCATTAAAAAGCATTTTTCTGAGTATCTGGAAGCATTACGGGAAAGCCCGAAAGCAGACGGGGCAGAGCGGATCTACACCCATGGGGAAAAAGAAGTTCTGGCTCAGAAAGACCGTATGGAACATGGCATTCAGGTCAATGATAATACCATGGCAGAGCTGGCAGATCTCTGCGAGTACCTGAAACTTGACTTTTCTTCTTATTTTAAGGATTATCATTTGCAGCAGGACAGCAAGTTTTTTACCGGAAATTATTAAGCTGCAGAGTTAATCATAAAGCCGCAGGCATGCGTGGAAACACACAGGCCTGCGGCTCTTTTGTTAAATGAGTTTATTTAATATTGTGTAACATGCACAGGTATGCGTATAATAGGAGCCATGGAGGAAAAGACATGCTGGAAAGAGAAGCGTTATATGATGCTCTTCATAAAGAAATCCCGATTCTGACCACGCAGATTCGGAAACTTTATGCGGAGCTGGATCAGAAATTCCATCTGGAAGGGGCGAAGGTGCCGATTACATTCGGAATGAACCGGGACTGCCTTGGTTCCTATACACAGGCTGGCGGCGGAGAGCGGGAACATTTTCATTTTTCCCTGCTGTTTGTGGGATATTCCGTGGAACATCCCTTAAGCCGGGACGACCGGATGGATTTATATAAACATGAATATGCCCATTATATGCAGGCGCATATGAAGATTCCGGAGCAGTATCAGTGGCAGGCAGGACAGCACGGAAGTGCCTGGAAATACTGCTGCTCCCTGGTGGGTGCGGCGCCGACGCCTTACTATAAGGCGGGAGAAGCGCTTATGAACCATGATTATGACAAGGTGCTGAAACCAAAGATTCACGACCACACGGTTCCCATGCGGGATCATTACCGGAGAGAACAGGAATATAAGAAAGCCAGAGACAGTAAGGTGCAGTATCAGGTAGGCGACAGTGTGGAGCATCCGAAATTCGGAGCCGGAAGTATTGAGAAGGTGGAACAGCGTGCAGGCGGTGTCCATCTGCATATCCGGTTTGAGGATGGTGTGAAAAAGATGGATCAGAAATGGGTGCTGCAGACCACCCGCTATCGGAAAGCAGGTGACAGGTAATGAAACTGAAAATCATAATGTGTATGCTGGCAGGCGTGCTGGTATTTGGAATGAGCGGCTGTGGGACACAGGAAGTGGAAGCTCCGGAGGTGGAAAACGTAGAGACTGTGGAAGAAGAACCTGTGCCGGAGGAGACGGAAGAGGAAGCAGAGGAACCGGAGGAAAACGAACCGGAACAGGATGATTCGGAAGATGCTGAGCAGGAAGTGGAAGCAGCAGAGAAACCGGAGGATGAACAGTCGGAGTCAGAAACTGCTCCGGAAGAAGTTCCAGCTGGGGAGGATATAGTAGAAACAGAAGAAATGGAAGAGGTAGAAGAGGCCCCGGTTGTGTATGAGGACGGCGGTCAGATCACCCTTGATTCAACCTGGACCTATGCTGATCACTCGAAAATCAACTCCGGTGCGGCAGTGCTCTACAAAGCGGCCGACAACCGGAAAGAAATCGTAATAGGCGTCAATGCCGGACACGGCACTTCCGGCGGCACGAAGGTGAAGACCCTCTGTCACCCGGATGGTTCTGCCAAAGTGACCGGAGGTACGACAGCTGCCGGAGCCACGGAAGCGGTGGCAGTTTCTTCCGGTATGACCTTTAGTGATGGTACGCCGGAGAGCAGCGTGACTCTGAAAATGGCACAGATTTTAAAGGAAAAACTGCTGGCAGCAGGATATGACGTGCTGATGCTGCGGGACGGGGACGACGTCCAGTTGGACAATGTGGCACGGACTGTCATCTGCAACAACGCGGCAGATTGCCATATCGCTCTTCACTGGGACGGGGACGGCCTTAATTATGACAAAGGCTGCTTCTATATTTCCGTGCCGGACGGCCTGAAATCCATGGAACCGGTGGCGTCCCACTGGAGTGAGCACAACGCGCTGGGAGCAGCCCTTGTGGAAGGACTGCGGGCACAGGGGGCGAAGATCAACGGCGGTGGAAGCATGAGCATTGACCTGACCCAGACGTCCTACAGCACCGTGCCGTCCGTGGACATGGAACTTGGCAATGCCTGCTCCGACCATTCTGACAGCGCGCTGGAACTTTTAGGGGACGGGCTGGTACAGGGAGTGAACAGTTATTTTGGCCAATCGTAATTTCACTCTTGTATTCAAAAATAAATGCTCCTATAATAACAGGTAAAAAAGTCCAAATCAACCAAGCCAAAGAGGAAAGGAAAAAAGTTATGAATGAAACAAATGGTGTAATTCGCGATGCCAGACAGTTGGGAATGCCTAAGATGCTCATCCTTGGTCTGCAGCACATGTTTGCCATGTTCGGAGCCACCATTCTGGTGCCGATTCTGGTCAACAGCTATTTTGTAGATGCCTGCGGTGAGGGACCGACCCGTGGCCTGACCGTAGCAGTTACCCTGTTCTGTGCCGGATTCGGTACGTTATTGTTCCATGTATGTGCAAAATTCAAGGTTCCCGCATTTCTGGGATCTTCCTTCGCATTCTTAAGTGGATTTTCCACTGTTGCCCACCTGGATACCGGTATGTATGCAGAAATGAGCGCCAATGATAAGGCAGCTTATGCCTGCGGCGGTGTGGTAGTGGCAGGTCTTCTGTATCTGGTACTGGCACTGATCATCCGCATCGTTGGTGTCAAACGTGTTATGAGATATCTGCCGCCGGTTGTTACCGGACCGGTTATCATCTGCATCGGTTTAAGCCTGGCATCTTCTGCCATCAGCAATGCGTCCACCAACTGGTTCCTTGCTTTTGTGGCACTGGCTGTGATTATCGTATTTAACATCTGGGGTAAGGGAATGTTCAAGATTATCCCGATCCTTATGGGTGTTGCTATTTCCTATGCAGTAGCATTGGTTATGAATGTTATTGGTATCACCAATCCGGATGGCTCTGCCATTCTTGATTTCTCTGCGATTGCTTCTGCGGGTATTGTTGGACTGCCGCCTGTCCAGATCTGTAAATTTGACGTGACCTCCATTCTTGTTATGGCACCGATTGCCATTGCAACCATGATGGAGCACGTTGGGGATATGTCTGCCATCTCTGCGACAGTCGGTGAAAATTATCTGGCAGAGCCGGGACTTCACAGAACTCTACTTGGCGACGGGCTTGCAACTGCCCTTGCCGGATTCCTTGGCGGACCGGCGAATACCACTTATGGTGAGAATACCGGTGTTCTGGAGTTAAGCCGGGTGCATGATCCGAGAGTGATCCGGATTGCTGCTGTATTTGCGATTGTTGTCAGCTTTATTCCGAAGGTATCTGCCATCATCAGCACCATGCCTTCTTCCATCATCGGCGGTGTCAGTTTCATGCTGTATGGTATGATTTCCGCGATCGGTGTCCGCAACGTGGTAGAGAATAAGGTTGACCTGACTAAATCCAGAAATCTGATTATCGCAGGCGTCATCTTTGTATGCGGTCTTGGATTCAGCAGTGGACTGACTTTTACCATTGCAGGTACCTCGATTACCCTGACTGCTCTGGCAATCGCAGCCATCGCCGGAATTCTTCTGAATATCATCCTTCCGGGAAATGATTACGAGTTCGGTGTCAACACTTCCGGTGATGAAAACCGTGGAATTCATGCATAAATAATTTATAAGAAATACTAATCAATGTTGAGTAGAAAATGAGGTTTATTTTATGAAGAAAAATTCTACCCCTTACGATTTTGAAGGAAGAATTCCCTTTTCCCAGGCCATTCCGTTGGGATTACAGCATGTCATGGCCATGTTTATCGGAAATCTGACCCCGCTGATCATTGTCATGGGTCTCTGCGGACTGACTGCTGACGCCGGATTCGGCGAGTTGCGTACTGCTCTGTTACAGAATGCCATGGTCATGGCAGGTATCGTAACACTGGTACAGCTCTTTTCCATCGGACCGATTGGAGGTAAAGTGCCGATCGTTATGGGAACTTCTTCCGGATTCCTGGGTGTGCTGAATAATACGGTGGCTGCCTGCGGAGGCGGAATCCTCGCATATGGCGCCATTATGGGTGCCTGTATTGTGGGAGGTATTTTTGAGGGCGTTCTCGGAATGTTCTTAAAACCGCTCCGCAAATTCTTCCCGGCTATTGTCACCGGTTCCGTTGTTATCGCTATCGGCCTTTCTCTTCTGGGCGTGGGTATTAACTATTTCTGCGGCGGAAGCGGAAAAGCAGATTACGGCTCCCTGCCGAACCTGTTTCTGGGATTTGTGGTACTGATTGTTATTATCCTGCTGAAACATTTTGCACCGCAGGACAGTGTGCTTTCTTCCGCAGCCATCCTGTTCGGTATTCTGGCAGGTTATGCGGTAGCAGTGGTTATGACGCTGGTACTCCCGACCGTTGGAATCAATGCAGACGGTGCAGAGTATACCTATTCCTGGGTGGTAAATTTTGAGCAGATTAAAAATGCAGCATGGATTGCTGTTCCGAGTTTTGTCGGATTTGGCGCGCTGTCTGATCTGCATGTAACTTTTCAGGCAAATGCCATTATTCCTATCGGCATTATGTTTATCGTAACGGCCATCGAGACGGTGGGTGACATCTCTGCCTGTATCGAGGGCGGTATGGACCGCGAGGCAACCGATACCGAGTTATCCGGCGGCGTCATCTGTGACGGATTGGGTTCCTCATTTGCAGCGCTGTTCGGAGTACTGCCGAATACCTCTTTTTCCCAGAACGTAGGTCTGGTATCTATGACAAAAGTGGTCAACCGCTTTGCCATTTCCATGGGAGCGATCTTCCTGATTCTCTGCGGATTCTGTCCGAAGATCGGAGCCATCATGTCTGTCATGCCTCAGTCTGTATTGGGCGGTGCCGCTGTCATGATGTTTGCATCCATCCTGATCTCCGGTATCCAGCTGATCACCAAGGAACCCATAGGAAGCCGTGAGATCACCATTATTTCCGTAGCCATCGGTCTTGGATATGGTCTTGGTGCAACCAATGGAGCAACTTCCCAGCTGCCCTATTACATTCAGCTGATCTTTGGCGGTTCCGGTATTGTACCGTGCTCTCTGGCAGCCATTCTTTTAAATATTGTTCTGCCGAAGGGTTCCAAACCGGTTCGCAAAATGTGGGATATAGAAGATGAAGAATAAAATCATTGCAGTTGTGGGTGCGGGTGGCAAGACCACCCTCATCCATCGGCTGGCTGAAGAATTTCGTAGGAAAGGTGCTTCTGTGCTGGTGACCACCACGACGCATATGTTGGTGGAACCGGACACGGACCTTTCCTGCGATTCTTTTGTTATAAGGGAAAAAATAAAGAAGACCGGATACTGTATGGCAGGAAAATTGTGCCCGGGACAGACGCAGAAAATAGAAACTTTGCCGGAGCCGGAGCTACATGATTTGCTGACGGCTGCTGATTATGTTTTAATAGAAGCAGATGGTGCGAAACATTGCTCCTTAAAATATCCATCAGAGCACGAGCCGGTCATTCCGGAAGGAACAACGGATGTGATTCTGGTGCTGGGAACCTGGGATCTGGGAGATGCCTGCGAGAATGTGATTTTCCGGTTTGAGAAGATGACAGAACTTACCGGGATTCCCGGTAGGAAATCGGCCGGAAGGGAAGAACTTAGACTCATCCGGAAGGCCTATGAGGAAAAACTCCGGGAAATGGGATTTACCGGTGGATTTCAGGTGCTGTTGTCGGAGAAAACGGAGCAGGGATTACAGTTTCGTGTCTTTCAGGAGGCTTTGGACGAGTATGAATAAAGACATTTTGATTATCTGCAGAGGCGGCGGTGACCTGGCCACAGGCATTGTGCACCGGTTGTTCCGGGCAGGATTTCCGGTACTGGTGCTGGAGACCGATTATCCGGCAGCTATCCGGCGGCAGGTATCTTTTTCCGAGGCGGTCTATGACGGGACAGCAACAGTGGAAGACGTGACGGCGGAGCGGATTGCTTCAGCGGATCGAGGTGTTATAGATCAGGTGTTGGAAGCAGGACGGGTGCCTCTTCTCGTTGATTCGAAGGGTAGCTCCATTGCAGTGCTGAAACCGGCTATTGTGGTGGATGCCATCATTGCCAAAAAAAATCTGGGCACGACGAAAGAGATGGCTCCATTGGTTATTGGCGTGGGACCTGGATTTACCGCGGGGGAGGATGTGGATCTGGTGGTGGAATCCATGAGAGGCCACAATCTGGCGCGGATTTTTACGACCGGGTCGGCGTTACCAAATACCGGGATTCCCGGTAACATCGGCGGCTTCACGAAGGAACGGGTTCTTCACGCGGAGGCCGACGGCTATATGAAAAATATCCATCAGATCGGTGATGTGGTGGAAAAGGGTGAGGAGATTGCCCGTATTTATGAAAAGATGGCGGAGGATGGAACATTTTCCGGGGCATATCTATCGGTGGAGGCGACCATTTCCGGTATCATCCGGGGACTCATCCGGGAAGGTTATCATTTTCGGAAAGGATTCAAGATCGCGGACATTGATCCGAGGGAGAGCGAACTTGCCAACTGCTTTACCATTTCGGACAAGGCGCGGAGCATCGGCGGAAGCGTGCTGGAAGCGGTCTGTGGATACGTAAATGGATAAGATGGAACATTTCTATAGACTGGTGCAGGATCGGAGCAAAGAAAAAGAAGCATTTCTTGCCACGGTGACAGAGGGACCGGCGGCGGGAGAGAAAGTCTTCGTGGAGAATGGAAAAGTTATAAGCCGAACGAGCACGTTCTTTACTGAGGCATATGTTCAGCAGCTGCATGGAAAAGGACTTCAGCGCATTGAGGGGCAGGAAGTGTTTGTACAGCCTCTTGGAAATCAGGCGAAGCTTGTGATCTGCGGAGCCGGGCATGTGGCGACGGCGTTGATCCGCATGGCGAAGCTTCTGGATTTTGAGATTGTGGTGCTGGAAGACCGGCCGCTTTTTGCGGAAGGCGCCAGAAGAGAAGGGACCGATCAGGTCCTCTGCGGGAATTATGTGGAACTGCTGCGGCAGATGCCGGGCAGCACGGACCATTATTTCGTATGTATGACCAGAGGACATCGGTTTGACAAGGAATGTCTGTTGGAAATTTTTAAAAAGCCTCATGCCTATATCGGGATGATGGGGTCGAAGAAGCGTTCCTTTCTCATGAAAAAAGATCTGGTGGAAGCGGGATTTTCACAGGAACTCATCGACACGCTCCATGCACCCATCGGACTTTCCATCGGAGCGCAGACACCGGCAGAGATTGCCCTGTCGGTCATGAGCGAGATTGTAAAGGTAAGAAGTGAACATGCCAAGGAGACGGCGCTTGATGAGCAGGTGCTGGAAGAACTGGCGAAAGCACCGGAGCAGGATGAGCAGAAAATGCTCTGCACCATTATCGAAAAGCATGGAAGCGCGCCCAGAAGTGCAGGCACCCAGATGGTGGTGACGTCTCTCAACCGGGTGGTGGGAACCATCGGAGGCGGATGTGCGGAGGCGGAAGTGATCACGGTCTGCCGGGAGCATTTTTATAAAATACGGGAAGGAGTTCCCCATCCGTCCTGTGAAAAAATCCGCATTCGAATGACCACGGATAATGCAGAGGAAGAGGGCATGGTCTGTGGCGGAACGATTCTGGTGTTACTGGAGGAAGTGGATGATTTATCTTGATAATGCGGCGACCACTTTGCACAAGCCGGAAGCGGTCATTGAAGCGGTGGCGGACGCCATGCGGCATCTGGGAAATTCAGGAAGAGGATCGGGAAACGCGTCGCTGCAGGCTTCGAGGATGATCTATGAGGCAAGACGGACGCTGACTGCATTGTTCGGCGGAACCGATCCGGCGAGACTTGTTTTTACTGCCAATTCAACCGAGGCACTGAATATCGCTCTTCACGGACTCTTTGTACCGGGAGACCATGTGATTACTACAGAACTGGAACACAATTCTGTGCTGCGGCCGCTGTATGCGGAACAGGAACAAAACAGAATCTCCCTCACGATTGTGAAAAGCGGGGAGCAGGGAACGGTTGACTATGAGGGAATCGAAGCAGCCATCCGACCCGAGACAAGAGCTATTGTCTGCACCCATGCATCCAACCTGACCGGAAATGTGGTGGATCTTTACCGGATGGGACAGATTGCAAAAGAGCATGGACTTTTACTGGTGGTGGATGCATCCCAGACGGCGGGGGTGCTGCCCATTGACATAGAGAAGATGCGCATTGACGTGCTCTGCTTTACCGGGCATAAAAGCCTCATGGGTCCTCAGGGAACAGGCGGGCTCTATGTGGGGGAAGGCGTGGACATCCGTCCATTCAAAAGCGGCGGCACCGGAGTCCACAGCTTTCTGAAAAATCAGCCAGATGACTATCCGGAACATCTGGAAGCGGGGACGTTGAACGGACATGGCATCGCAGGCCTGCTGGCAGCGGTGCAGGAGATTGAAAAGATCGGTCTGAACGTTATTTACGAGAAAGAACACCAGCTTATGTGGCAATTTTATGATGGTGTCCGGAAGATTCCGGGTGTGAAGATTTACGGTGATTTTTCCGATCCGGCAGCAGTCCGGTGTCCCATCGTTTCTCTGAATATCGGTGACATGGACGCCTCCGAAGTCAGCAACTGGCTGCAGGAAGAATATGGCATCATCACCAGAGCGGGTGCTCACTGCGCGCCGCTCATGCATCAATATTTTCAGACGGAAAAACAGGGGATGGTAAGATTTAGTTTTTCCTATTATAATACAGAGGAAGAAGTGCTCGCGGCAATACGGGCGGTAAAGGAGATTGCGGCGGAGTAAGGTATCTCAAGCGGGGTGGAAGGTGACAGCCTGTGAAAGGAACGTCCGCAGTCCCGGTACTTCATGAGAACGAGC
>CAVFMZ010000063.1:0-16415 GCA_963623675.1 Firmicutes bacterium CAG:176
GACCCATTCCTGGCCTCCTACGATAAATCCGGCATCTCCGCCATTGCGGACAGTGAGATGCTGGGGTTCATGCAGAATGCTGATCTTTTTCTTATCAACGAAGAGTTCCCGTTCAGCCTGCGCGGGGAAGCCATGGAGGATAAGCAGTTCACTTTCCGGGCAGATCCCAAATATGTGGAAATTTTTCAGGAGCTGGGTGTCGACATTGCAACGGTCGCCAACAACCATGCACTGGATTTCGGAAGAGACGCCTTCTGCGATACACTGGATACTCTGAAAAATGCAGACATCACCAGCATCGGCGGAGGATACAATCTTTCTGAAGCATCTGCACCTGCAGTCCGCACCATCGGCGGCCAGACCTTCGCCATCTTCGGAGCCACCAGAGTATCACCATCGGCCACCTGGTATGCTTCTGACAGTCAGGCCGGACTGTTCCAGACCTATGACGCCACACTGCTGAATCAGAAGATCGCAGAGGCTCATACAGAGTATGATCATGTTATTGTATTCGTTCACTGGGGAATTGAGAAAAATGAGACGCCGGAAGACTATCAGAGGTCGCTGGCAAAGGGATATATTGACGCAGGCGCCGATCTGGTGGTGGGATGCCACCCTCATGTCCTGCAGGGATTTGAGTACTATAACGGCGTTCCCATTATCTACAGCCTTGGAAATTATCTCTTCGGAAACCGGGACGGAGATACGGTGCTTCTGGAAGCCACCTACGACAGCGAAGGAGCCCCTTCTGTTCAGCTGGTTCCCTGTAAACGAATTGGCGGCGTCCTGTCCCGGATTCAGCACCCGGAGGCGTTGTTCCAGCATCTGACAGACCTCTCCTTCGGCGTGACTGTAAATGAAGACGGAACATTGCAAGCGCAGTAAAAATTCCTGTACGGTAAAAAACGGAAGTAACCAGTCTCTGGCTGCTTCCGTTTTTCTATACATTCCTGAAAATCAAAAAAAGCATCCGGATATTTCCGAATGCTCATCTGATGCGGAAGAAGGGACTTGAACCCTCACGAGCGTAACGCTCACAAGAACCTGAATCTTGCTCGTCTGCCAATTCCGACACTTCCGCATCACGAAGGATACTATACACCAGTTTGACAAAAATGTCAAATATTTTTATTATGTTTTTAAAATAACACACACCGCAGGTTCTATTACAGGTGGGTTTCAAAGTATCATTTATTTAAACATATCGTTGCCGAAAGGAAGGTATACAAATGGATTATCATGCATTAGGAAAACGAATTCGCGAAGAGCGTCTGCGTCTGAATCTGACTCAGGAGAAACTGGCTGAAGAGGTTGGCGTATCCACCGCTTACATCGGACAGATCGAGCGCGGCGAGAGAAGTCTTACCCTGGACAAGCTTGTAAAAGTAGTAAACCGTCTGGGCGTTACCATCGACTTCCTGCTTGCTGATTATGTGGTTGCTACCGATGATCACAGCATCAATCTTCTGATCCAGCTCATGCACGACCGCACTGCTGAGGAGAAGACCCTTGCAATCAATCTGCTGAAAGTATTATTTGCAGACAAATAAAGCAATTCGTGAGAAAAAGAAAAGGCGAAGTTCTTATCAACAGGAACTTCGCCTTTTTCGTATTCTTTTTACAGCTTAGAAGTAAACCAGTTCTTCTTCCGGTTTCTCCGCGCTGGTAATATGGGTTGCACGCAGTACCACGCCATCCTCGCCGCTGTACTCTGCACGCTTCTCCACATAAGCTTTGGCCGTGATGGTCACCCACTGCTTATTCTTCAGTTCCTCTGCGTGAGAAGACTTGCACAGGAAGCCGATAAAGGCCGTGTCATCCGCACAGCAGGTCATTGCCATACGTCCCGGCACAAAGTACCCCTTGGGCAGTCTCGATCCTTTGTAGACCATTCCCTTGTACTTGAGCGTCTTGCCGGCGTACTTCTCCGGATGATCCATGGCATCAATGTACCAGATACCATAATCTACGTCAGAGATCTCAATCACATCCGCATTGATGTCAAATGGAAGTTCTTCCTCGAACTCCAACTGGCTTCCGTCCTCTTTCTCAAATACCACCTGAGCCTTCGGATTGACTGCACGCATATTTCTCTTATAGGTGGCAGCCGGTGTATCTTCCGTACTCCGGTTGAAAATGATAAGATCAGAATCCTTTGCCATCTCCATGAAAATGGATTTCATATTTTTCAGATAGACATCAAAGGTAGTCGCATCTACGGTGGTGATCACCTGCGCTACAAACCAGCCCTTGGGCATATACATATCACGCAGATAATCCAGCCCCCACATGCAGTTATACTCTACAATAACCTGGGTGGGCTTGTATTTCTTCTGGCACTCCGCCAGAAACATTTCGTTGAATTCGGATTTGTCCTCCAGCATGACCAGAGTGGTATTGCTTTTCTTCAGGACTTCATCCTCGTACTCTTCGATTCCTTCCTCGCAGGCAATGACCAGATTGCGCTCGCCGTCAGAAAAATATTCATCTGACAGAGTCTCCATCGCAAACTGGGTCTTGCCGCTCTCCAGAAATCCATGTACGACAAATACCGGGATTTTCGCCATGTTCAATCTCCTTTATTTAAGCCAGTCCGAACAGTTTTGCCAGCTCTTCTTCATCCAGATGAGAACCAATCACGCACAGACGGCCTGTGTAATCTGCCTCTCCTCTGCGGACTTCAAACTCTTCCGGAACCATGTCAAAGTGCAGCCAGGTACCGTCTGTACACGGAATGATTCCTTTTGCACGCAGAATGATACCATACTCGTCGCCATCGGAAAGTTTCTTCAGAATGTCACGCAGCTGCTCCTCGCTGTACTTGTGCGGAGTTTCCTGTCCCCAGCTGGAGAACACTTCATCTGCATGATGGTGATGATGATGATGATGGTCGTGATCATGATCGTGGCAGCCACAGGTACAGTCATCGCCATGCTCATGGTGATGCTCCATCTCCTCTTTCAGAATCAGATCCTGATGCTCCATAGCAGCCAGAATCTGCTCGCCTTTCAGCTCATCCCACGGAGTAGTAATGATAGTAGCCTTCGGGTTCTTCTCTTTCAGCATCTTTACTGCGGCATCCAGCTTGTCCTCGGACATTTTCTGGGTACGGCTCATAACAATGGTTCCTGCATTCTCTACCTGGTTGTTAAAGAACTCACCGAAGTTCTTCATATACATTTTGCACTTCTGTCCGTCCACAACGGTGATGGAGCTGTTCAGTTCCACCGGCTCGTGAGCAGCAACACCCTGTACAGCCTTCGTTACGTCAGAAAGTTTGCCAACACCTGACGGCTCGATGAGGATACGATCCGGAGCATAGGTCTCGATCACCTGTTTCAGAGCGGTACCGAAATCACCTACCAGAGAACAGCAGATGCAGCCGGAATTCATCTCGGTAATCTGCACGCCTGCATCTTTCAGGAAACCTCCATCGATGCCGATCTCACCGAACTCGTTCTCGATCAGAACGATCTTCTGGCCTGCGAATACCTCTTTCAGCATTTTTTTGATCAGTGTGGTCTTGCCGGCTCCAAGGAAACCGGAAATAATCTCAATCTTTGTCATGCTATTCATCCTTCTTTCTCTGAGCAAAAAGCCCTCGGATGTTTACCATACGGCAGGACTCCCAAGGGCTTTCATTCGTTACTTATTTATTCAGTGCTTTTTTAGCAGTCTCTGCCAGAGCGGTGAAAGCTGCTGCATCGTTTACTGCAAGATCAGCAAGGATCTTACGGTTCATCTCAACGCCTGCGCTCTTCAGTCCGTACATAAATTTGCTGTAGGACAGTCCGTTCATACGTGCTGCTGCGTTGATACGAGCGATCCACAGCTGTCTGAACTGACGTTTTCTCTCTTTACGTCCAGCGTATGCACTGGTCAGAGCTCTCATTACAGACTGTTTTGCAACTCTGTACTGTTTGCTTCTAGCTCCTCTGTAGCCCTTTGCGAGCTTTAATACTCTATTGTGTTTCTTCTTAGCGTTTAATGCGCCTTTAACTCTTGCCATTTTTCTTCCTCCTTAACTTTCTTCCCAAATCTTATAAATACGGCAGAATCTTCTTCATGCTCTTAACGTTGGTAGCATCCGTGATGATGGATTTACGAAGATTTCTTTTTCTCTTCTGGGATTTTTTCGTTAAGATATGGCTCTTGTAAGCTTTCATTCTCTTTAACTGACCTGTTCCGGTCTTTTTGAAACGTTTCGCAGCTGCTCTGCTAGTTTTTACCTTTGGCATATGTTTGTTCCTCCTGTGAAATCTGAATTATACTACAGGCCCCTGGCCCTTGTTATTTTAACGCTTTTCCGTTAAAAACATCGTCATACTGCGGCCTTCCATCTTCGGAGCCTTATCAATCGTTGCGATGTCTGCCATGCGCTCTGCAAACACGTCCAGAATCTTTTTGCTGCTCTGTACATGCGCCATCTCACGGCCGCGGAAACGTAAAGTAACCTTTACCTTGTCACCCTTCTGAATGAACTTTCTTGCTGCATTCACTTTTGTGTTCAGGTCATTTTCATCAATATTCGGGGACAGACGCACCTCTTTGATCTCGATGGTCTTCTGTTTTTTCTTTGCTTCCTTCTCCCTGCGTGCCTGCTCATAACGATATTTGCCATAATCGATGATCTTGCATACCGGCGGTTTTGCTGTAGGTGCGATCTTTACCAGATCAAGCTCCGCCTCTCTTGCCATCTTCATTGCCTCGCTGGCAGACATAATTCCTAACTGTTCCCCGTTCTGACCGACTACACGAACCTCACGGTCGCGAATCTGCTCATTGATCATTAACTCGCTAATTGTCGTACACCTCCGCAATTGTTGCACAAAAAAAGTGGATAGAAAACTATCCACTTTCTACATGAAAAATGCTTTTCGCATTATCTTTTCACGATATAAACCCGGGTCACTCATTCGTGCCGAGGTGAGAGTGGATACTCTTCTTTCATTTCATAACCTTGTATAGGTTATCACAGTTTGCTATGTCTGTCAACCACTTTTATACGAATTTATTCAGTTTTTCATCGTACTCATAATCAATGGTTTTCAGCTTCTTTTTCAGTTCTTCTGCAGACACATCCTGACTGTCGCAGAACGCTTCCAGACTCTCATAAAAGTCCCTGAGCTGAGTATTTACATAGCTTAACAGCATCATCGGATCTTCCGGTATCATAAAAAGCCCTCCCATACTATGATATGGATCAATCATACCATGAGAGGTCTTATTTTACCATTCTTTATTTTGTATGGATGGACAGTACATTCCCGTCTGTATCCACTACCATGACGTTTCCCGCATGGACTTCTCCACCGAGAATGAATCTGGCAGCCATGGTTTCCACGTTTTTCTGAAGAAATCTCTTCAGAGGACGTGCACCATAGACCGGATCATAGCCGTGCTCCACAATGTAAACTTTAGCTGCATCGGTCAGTTCAATGGACAGTTCCTTGTCTTCCAGACGCTTGTTCACATCTGCCATCATCAGATCGATGATATGGCCAATGTTGTCTTTCGTCAGCGGTTTAAACAGGATGGTCTCATCCAGACGGTTCAGGAACTCCGGTCTGAAATGGGCGCGCAGGTCATTCATTACCTGGGTCTCACAGTCCGGACGGATGTCTCCATTCTCGTCGATACCTTCCAGCAGATAGCTGGAACCGATGTTGGAGGTCATGATCAGAATCGTGTTCTTAAAGTCCACGGTTCTTCCCTGAGAGTCCGTGATACGTCCGTCATCCAGTACCTGCAGCAGTACATTGAATACATCCGGGTGAGCCTTTTCGATCTCATCGAAGAGAACAACCGAATAAGGATGTCTTCTGACTGCCTCAGTCAGTTGGCCGCCTTCCTCATATCCTACATATCCGGGCGGCGCTCCGATCAGACGAGATACGGAGTATTTCTCCATATACTCACTCATATCGATACGCACCATATTCTGCTCATCATCGAACAGGCTGGCTGCCAGGGCTTTTGCAAGCTCGGTCTTACCAACACCGGTAGGTCCAAGGAACAGGAAGGAACCGATGGGCTTGGTCGGATCTTTGATGCCTGCTTTGGAACGGATAATGGCGTCGGTCACTTTCTGTACGCCTTCATCCTGGCCGATGACCCGTTTGTGGAGTTCTTCGTCCAGATGCAGAGTTTTATTTCTCTCGGTCTCCGTCAGTTTTGCTACCGGGATACCGGTCCAGCGGGAAATGATTCTGGCAATCTCCTCTTCTGTCACACTCTCATGTACCAGAGAAAGGTCTTTGCTCTTTACCCGCTCTTCCTCGTCCTCCAGCTGCTTCTGCAGCTGCGGCAGGCGGCCATACTGAAGCTGTGCTGCTTTCTCTAGGTCATATCCCTGCTGTGCCACCTGAATCTGTTTGTTCACATCCTCAATCTCTTCACGGATCCTGGAAAGATTTTCCACAGATTTCTTCTCATCATCCCACTGTGCTTTCTTATTATTAAACTCATCCCGCAGGTCAGCCAATTCCTTCTGGAGATTTTCCAGACGCTCCTGACTGAGTCGGTCGGTCTCCTTCTTCAGGGCTGCCTCCTCGATCTCCATCTGCAGCACCTTCCGGCGCAGCTCGTCAAGTTCAGTCGGCATGGAATCCAGTTCCGTCTTAATCAGTGCGCAGGCCTCATCCACCAGGTCAATGGCTTTATCCGGCAGGAAACGCTCGGAAACATACCGATGGGACAGAGTTGCCGCTGCTACCAGGGCAGAGTCCGTAATCTTAACCCCATGGAATACTTCGTACCGCTCTTTCAGGCCTCTTAAGATGGAAATGGTATCTTCCACGGTGGGTTCATCAACCAGTACCTGCTGGAAACGACGCTCCAGAGCGGCATCCTTCTCGATATACTGGCGGTATTCATCCAGCGTGGTGGCACCGATACAATGAAGTTCCCCTCTTGCCAGCAGCGGCTTTAACAGGTTGCCTGCATCCATGGCTCCGTCAGTCTTACCGGCTCCTACGATTAGATGCAATTCATCGATAAACAGAATGATCTGTCCTTCGCTTTTTCTTACTTCTTCCAGAACGGCTTTCAGACGTTCCTCGAATTCGCCTCTGTATTTGGCACCTGCTACCAGGGAACCCATATCCAGAGAGAAAATCTTCTTATTCTTCAGCCCTTCCGGCACATCCCCGCGGACAATCCGCTGTGCCAGTCCTTCGACGACTGCCGTCTTACCAACGCCAGGCTCACCGATGAGCACCGGATTGTTCTTGGTCTTCCGGGACAGGATACGGATCACATTACGGATCTCGGAATCCCGGCCGATGACCGGGTCAAGCTTCTGCTCCCGGGCACGCTCTACCAACTCGGTACCGTATTTGGTCAGGGTATCATAAGTAGCTTCCGGATTATCACTGGTGACTCTCTGGTTGCCTCTGACAGTGGAAAGTGCCTGCAGGAATTTATCCCTTGTAATTCCGTTCTCACGGAACAGTTCCTTGATGGAAGGACTTGGATTGTCAAGCAGGGACAGGAACAGATGCTCCACGGATACGTACTCATCACCCATCTGCTTTGCTTCATCCTCTGCACTGACCAGCGCCTTGTTCAGGTACTGGCCTACATAGGGCTGACCGCCTGATACTTTCACACGCTTGTTCAGCGCCTGCTCTACCTGCTCTTTAAATAAGGTAACATCTATGTTCATTTTGGAAATCAGTCTGGTAATCAGACTTTCTTCCTGTGTCAGAAGACTGTACAGCAGATGTTCCTGCTCAATCTCCTGGTTGCCATATTCCATGGCAATCTTCTCCAGGCCATTCACTGCCTGCATGGATTTCTGTGTAAATTTCTGTATATTCATATGCTCGCCTCCTCGCCTCGCATAACTGATGCCGGACAAACCCGGCATGCTGATGTCTATTTCTTTGTTCTACATGTACTATAGCACCAGTTGTTAGCACTGTCAAGAGGTGAGTGCTAATTTTTTTAATTATTCCATTTCAAAGGCTCCGGTATATAGCTGATAGTAGGTTCCTTTCTTCTCGATCAGGCTTTCATGGCTGCCTCTTTCAATAATATGGCCATGATCCAATACCATAATCACATCCGAGTTCTGTATGGTAGACAGCCTGTGTGCGATTACAAAGGTCGTTCTGCCCTTCATCAGCTTATCCATACCATCCTGTACGATTTTTTCCGTCCGGGTATCGATGGAAGATGTGGCTTCATCTAATATCATCGCCGGGGGATTTGCCACTGCCGCCCTGGCAATCGCCAGAAGCTGCCTTTGTCCCTGGCTCAAGTCTTCCCCGGCACCGGTCAGCATGGTCTGATATCCATTTGGCAGACGTCGGATGAAATCGTCTGCATTGGCAAGCTTTGCTGCTTCGATACACTCTTCCTCTGTGGCATCTAATTTTCCATAACGGATGTTATCCAGTACCGTTCCGGTGAACAGACAGGTGTCCTGAAGCACAATACCAAGCGAGCGTCTCAGATCGGCTTTTTTGATTTTATTGATGTTAATTCCATCATAACGGATCTTTCCGTCGTCGATATCATAGAAACGGTTGATCAGGTTGGTGATGGTGGTCTTTCCGGCACCTGTCGATCCAACAAATGCCACCTTTTGTCCGGGCTCCGCATAGACAGTGACTCCCTGCAGAATCAGTTTTTCCGGTACATATCCAAAATCCACCTCTTTCATACGGATATCGCCCTTCATCCTGGTATAGGTGATGGTGCCGTCATGATGCGGATGCTTCCATGCATAGATTCCTGTATAGGTCTCGCTCTCACATATTCCTTCATCGGTTTCTTTTGCATTGACCAATGTGACATACCCGTTATCAGTTTCCGGTTCTTCATCGATCAGGTCAAAAATACGCTGCGCCCCTGCAAGTGCCATAGATACCATACTCATCTGCTGGGATATCTGCTGAATCGGCATGGAAAATGCTTTGGACAGGGAAAGGAAGGCAACTACCACTCCGGCTGTGATATTTCCTTTTCCGCCAAGGACAAGACAGCCTCCCAATATGGCCAGCAGGATATACTGAAAGTTTCCGATCTGGCTCAGTATCGGCATCAGGACGTTGGCATAGCGGTTCGCATTTCTGGCATCCTGATATAATTTTTCATTCTTTTTGTCAAATCCTTCTTCTGCTTTTGCTTCATGACAAAATACTTTTACGACCTTCTGCCCTTCCAGCATCTCCTCAATATAACCGTTCATATTTCCCAGGGAAGTCTGCTGCCTTACAAAATACCGGGTGCTGTGGGCCGCAATATATCTGGTAATCAGCAGGATAAGAATGGTAATGACCACAACAACCAGGGAAAGCGGTACGCTGTAATATAACATGATGCAGAAGGAAAACACCACACTTACCACACTGGAAAAAAGCTGCGGAAGTGCCTGCGAGATAAACTGCCGCAGCGTGTCGGTATCATTCGTATAGTGACTCATGATATCCCCATGGGTATGGGTGTCAAAATACCTGATGGGCAGTGTCTGCATATGGTTAAACATGTCATCCCTGATGGTCTTCAGGCAGCCTTGGGAAATATTGACCATAAACTGGCTGTACAGCAATGTACACAATGCGCCAAGCAAATAAACACTTCCCATGAGCATCAACATTTTTATAAAACCTGAAAACTCCGGATGATCCGTCATCAGAAGCGGTTCAATATACCGGTCGATCAGGATCTGGATAAACATGGAGCCTCCCGTATTCGCTGCTGTAGAAAGAAGCACGCAGACAGCAGCCAGTATGAACAGTCCTCTTGCATGATCATAGATATAACGCATCAAACGTTTAATGGTTGCACCACTATACTGTTTCATTTGTCCTTCCCTCCTTTTTGCTGAGATTCATAAATCTCCTGATAGATTGCATTGGTTTCCATAAGCTCCTCATGAGTTCCCACTGCATCGATACGGCCTCCATCCATCACAACGATCCTGTCCGCATCCTGTACAGATGAAATTCTCTGCGCGATGATAATCTTCGTGGTATCCGGGATTTCTTTATTAAATGCCCGCCGGATCAGGGCGTCTGTCTTCGTATCCACTGCACTGGTGGAATCGTCGAGAATCAGGATCTTCGGCTTTTTCAGCAGAGCGCGGGCGATACATAACCTTTGCTTCTGTCCGCCGGATACATTGGTGCCACCCTGCTCTATATAAGTATCATATCCTTCCGGCAGCCCGGTAATGAATTCATCTGCCTGAGCCAGCTTACATGCGTGGATAAGTTCCTCATCCGAGGCAGATTCATTTCCCCAGCGCAGGTTCTCCTTGATGGTTCCGGAGAACAGCGTATTCTTCTGAAGGACGACTGCCACCTGGTTCCTGAGAGTTGTAAGGTCATACTTCCGTACATCTATGCCGCCGACCAGGACGCTTCCCCCTGTCACATCATACAAACGGGGAATCAGAGAGATCAGGCTGCTCTTTCCGCTTCCGGTGGAACCGATAATCCCCACTGTCTGCCCGGAGGGAATTCGAAGGTTCATATCCTTCAGGCACAGCTTTTCTTTGTCATCAGAATAGCTGAAATCCACGTGTTCAAAGCATATTTCGCCGCTCTTAACCTCCATGACCGGATTGTCAGGATTGGACAGGCTGCTTTTTTCATCCAATACTTCCACAATACGTTCTGATGAGCTTTGTGCAATCGTGATCATCACAAGCACCATGGATAACATCATCAGGGAAGTCAGGATCTGCATTGCATAAATGATCAGACTGGTTAATTCTCCTGTTGTAAGCTCCGTGGCTCCTGACAGCACGATCATCCGCGCCCCAAACCAGAACACAAGAATCATACATGCATATACCACAAACTGCATCAGCGGCGCATTTAATGCCATATACCGTTCTGCCCTGCAGAATGTCTCAAACAGCTTTGATGAGATGCCCTGAAATTTGTCTTTTTCATGCTCCTCCCGCACGAAGCTCTTTACCACGCGGATTCCGCTTACATTTTCCTGCACGACACCATTGAGGTTATCATACTGTCTGAATACCTTTTCAAAAATGGGATGGGATTTTACGATAATCCATACAAGCCCACCTCCCAGGATCGGAATCATGACAAGGAAAATAAGTGCCAGCTTCCAGTTAATTGTCCAGGACATGATCAGGGCAAATACCATCATAAGCGGCGCCCTTACTGCGATACGGATTATCATCATGTAAGCGTTCTGGATATTCGTCACATCGGTTGTCAGTCTCGTGACCAGACTGGCCGTGGAGAATTTATCAATATTTGCAAAGGAAAATCCCTGAATGTGATAGTACATATCTTTTCTGAGATTTTTCGCAAATCCTGCCGACGCATCGGCCGCTTCCGCCCCTGCAAAAAATCCCAGCAGCAGTCCGGCGACGACGCAGATTCCCATCACAGTGCCTAATTTCAGCAGTATATTCATATTTCCGCCGTAAATTCCTTTATCAATGATATCTGCCATAAAAAACGGAACCAGAATTTCCAATAATACTTCAAGCCCTGCAAAGACTGCAGTTCTTATAGACGGAGCCTTATACTCCCGAATGCTATGCAGCAGCTTCTTCATCATCATTCTTTTACCTCCTGTCCATCTTTATATCTCTTCCGCCAGGCTGCAGATCACTTTTACACAGTTTTCATAATCCAGCTTACTGCTGTTCAGCAGCAGATCATAATTATGGCGGTCGCCCCAGGTTTTATCCGTAAAGACGTTATAGTGGCGGCTTCGTTCTTTATCTGATTTCTCGATTTCTTTCCATGCCGTCTGTTTGGCCATTCCGTATTCCTGGATTCCCCGTTCAATTCGTTTGTCCATATCCGCATAGATAAATACCCTGAACACATCCTCCCTGTCTGCAAGGATCTGATCGGCACAGCGTCCTACAATCACACATCTTCCCTGATTTGCAAACTTTGTTATCACTTCCCGCTGTGCTTCGTAAATCTGTTCCGATAGCGGTAAGGTCTGACGGTTCGCATTTTGCAGGATCCCATATCCATAGCTGGTCCCCATTGCCAGATTATACAGAAAACTGTTCGTGATCCGTTGTTCGCTGGATTCTATATACTGGGTGGCCAGCCCGGAAGTCTCTGCCGCTTTATCGATCAGTTCCCGGTCATAATAAGGGATTCCCAGACGGTTCGCTACCATCTTACCTATGGTCCGTCCGCCGCTTCCCAGTTCTCTTCCTATCGTAATGATTTTCTTCATGTTGTTTTACTCCTTTCATTTTCCTATCTGCTATCTGAAGTTCCCGCTGTATATGGGAAATTCCTTTGCTCACTTTGCAGGAAAGATTCCCGCATTCATACATCTGTTCATAAAATATAGTTCCGTCTTCATCCTCCATCCGCGTTTTTACACATTTCTTCTGAGTGTCTGTGCAATGAACGCATTTACTTGCATAATGTGCCATTTATTCCTTCTCACCTTTCATTAAAGCCAGGTGATTTATATTCTTAACCTCGCCAAGAATCAACACGAGTGCCAGAACAAATGCCAAACCATCCGCCACAGGGCCGGCCCACAACACGCCTTTAATTCCCATATAATTACACAGAATCATTACCGCAGGAATCAAAAATACAATCTGACGGCTTAAAGAAATCACACCGGATACTACCGTTTTTCCAATCGACTGAAAGAAAATTGCAGCGATTGTCTGAAATCCATTCAGGAAACACAGCAATGTAAAAATGCGGAATGACATAACAGAAAATTCTGTATACAACTCTCCCTGATCTCCAAACATTGCTGTAAGCATTTCCGGAAATCCCTGAAAAAGGACAAAGAAAATAACAGAAAACAACGTTGCTGATGTTATCGCAATTCCAAGGGTTCTCTTTACCCTTTTATAATCCGTCCGGCCGTAATTATATCCGACAATGGGTTGTGCACCTGTTCCTATTCCCGTTACAATAGATATCAAAATCGTATTAAACTTCATAACAATTCCAAATGCTGCCAACGGAATGTCCGCACCATATTCGGAATTCATTCCGCAATGAACGAGATAGTAGTTAATCACCGTCATAATAATTGCAATCGCAATCTGAGATATAAAACTGGATACTCCAAAACCTGCCATTTTCTTTAACATACTGAATTCAGGTTTCATTGCTTTTATAGATATTTTTACTGTTTTGAATCTCGGAACGTACCACATGCTGATTGCAAAATTTAAAATCTGACCAATCACTGTGGCAATTGCCGCACCTTCCATTCCCCAGCCAAACCCAAGGACAAACAATGCATCCAGTGCCACATTTGACAGACATCCTACGAACATCGCAATCATCGTGAGCTGTGGAGTACCATCTGCACGGATCAGAGAACACATGCCGCAGCCAACAATTACAAATGGGAACCCCAAAACAATAATTTTTCCATATGCTAATGCATAATTGAGGTTATCCGGTGTAGCCCCAAATAAAGCTGTCAGTGGATGTAAACATATCTCACAGATTATGCAAAATATAATTCCTACGATGATCAGCCACGAAAATGTATTGTTTACACCTTTTTCTGCTTCCTTCTTATTTTCTCTCCCAAGTTCCAGGCTTAAATAAGCCGCACCGCCATCTCCAAGCAGCAATGCCAGTGCCATAACAACCATATTCAACGGGAATACTACATTCGTTGCACTGTTTCCTAACGTTCCGACTCCCCAGCCTATGAATATCTGATCGACAATGTTGTATAATGCATTTACCACCAGTGCGATCACGCTGGGAATTGCATATTTCAGCATCAGACTCCCGATAGGAGCGGATACCAGCGGATTTTGTTCTGTTTCTTTTGAACTCATAATCTCTTTAACCTCCATAACTCTCATTTTGTTTCCACACCGCATTCTAAACTATATGATAATCATAGAGTCAAGTGCATCACTCAAAATAAATAGTTCCCATATTTCCTTGATAAAGTGAAAATATTCTTTTATAATATATAAAACCTTATTACCTATATAAAGTTATGGAGGCGCATTTTGAATCAGTTTTTATCCATTGGAGAGCTTGCAAAGTTAAGAAATATCAATGTCCAGTCCTTACGCTATTATGAGAAACTGGGCATTTTAGTCCCCGCCTACATTAATCAGGAAAACGGATACCGTTATTATTCCTTAGAGCAGATCATGATACTGGATACCATCATTCTCTGTATTGACCTGGGGATCCCTCTGAAGGATTTAAAGCATTATGTAAATGCGGAAGGGGAGCTTGAATTTGAACATTTATTAAAAGACGGCAAGAAGCTTGCCAAAGAAAAAATCCGAAAAATAGAATCCAATATCGATTCTATTAATCGGACTTTACGGCATATCAATGCCCAGAAAACATTTCAGGGACGGGACGGCTATTATTCCCGCTACATTTTTGAACGGCATTATATCACGATTCCCTGCGAAATGGTCATGGATGCAAAGAAATATGAAAAAAATTTAAGTCATCTGTTTTCTCTCGCCAAAAAGCAGAATTTACAGGTGTCCTTTCCCCATGGCATCATTTCCACTTACTGCAACGGACAGTTCACAGGGGCAAATATGTTCCTGGAGGTTCTGCCCACGGATTCATCCATCGTGCAAAATATGGATGCCGGAAACTATCTATGCTTTCAGGAGCTGCGGGAGGTCCACTCCGACCCGCTTACGGTATTTCCCCAGAAGCTGCTGGGGCAGGGTCAGGCAGATGTCATCATCTCCAGTATGTCACCGGATACCTATAAATACGATAAGGTGACGTTAGAATTTCAGATACGGACATAGGATGGAATTCACGTTTGTTATTTCGTTTTTCCGTTCACCGGGCAGAAAGCTCTGCGGAGGTACCATGCTATCCGGTAATTTTACCAATTGCCTGTTGGAAATCAATTTTCAATACTTCCGCAATTTCCGAGCACAAAAACTGTTCCGCTTTCTTCAGCCAATTACTGTCAACCACCGATAAATGCTTCTTTTCCTTTCTCACATGATAGGATTTTATCAATTTTGATAAAGCGACTCCATCATCATTCTGCATAGCCGCCTGTCTCTTTGTGACTCGTTTCTGCTCATTGTTTTCCCAGGAAATCTTCGCATCCCCGCAGCTTTTCAGGATTCCCATAATTTCTTCTGTGCTCCGCAGATCCCTCACATGTTCTTTTACAGATTCTACCGGGACATAGACTGCCGCGGACTGATCCTTCACCGGAATCAGCTTATAATAATTCCGTGCTTCCATGAATGAAGTGGGCAATTCCGATATTTCAGCAACCACACATACTCCCTCTGGATTATGAATTACTTTTTTTCCAACGTATGTTTGCTTTTCTGTCACTTTGTTTCCAATCTTCTTTCTACTGCATCTTCTTCTGAAGGTTACGGATATTCCGTCTGATTTTTCTGCAAACCTCAAAATTCTCTTTTTCGCTGCTTTCCAGTTTATGTAATCTGTCTTCCATTAATCTGATTTTCTCGTTAGCTGTCATAATAGGATCTCCTTTACATTTATATATGATGTACGTATCTTAAACACTTTCTTGTTGAAAGTGAAGTGAATAAATGTTAATATTATTGAACAAAACGCAATAATAAAGGAGATGATTTTATTACTACCCAACAGCTTGAAACCTTTATACAGGTTGCTGAAAACCTTAATTTTGCAAGAGCTGCAGAGATTTTGAATATTACCACTTCGGCCGTATCCAGGCAGATCCGTGCTTTGGAAGATGAATTCGACACCACCCTTTTACACCGCTCTACCCGAACGGTGACGCTGACTCCTGCCGGTATCATTTTTCTTAACGATGCCAAGGAAATTCTGGCAAAATTACAGTTGACCTCCCAGAAAATCAAAAATCATTCCGAAGAAAATATACAAATCATTTCCATTGGCTGTATCTCCGACGTTGATCTGTCTTTGATGACACAGTTACTGTACAATGTCCGGAAACATGCCCCTGAAATCCACCCATTCTTGCGTATTATTCCGTCACGGCTGGTGATTAATATGCTTATTCATGATGAAATCGATATCCTCTTTGCTTTTAAAGACGATATTCCCATGCGTGACGGCTTTTCTTATTTTGAATTAGAGCAAATTCCGGTCTGTGCCGTGCTTCCGTCCGACCATCCTTTATGTCAGCGAAATGAGCTTTCAGAGAAAGATTTGTCTTCCGAAGCGATTGTCCTCTGTAATTCCTATGAAATTCCATCACAAATTGCAGGCATCCAGAACCGGCTCAGTCAGAAAGCCTCCCCTGGAGCGACCTATTATTCGGAAAATCTGCAGGTATCACTCTCACTTATAAAAGCAGGCTATGGAACCGGCGTGTTACCACAAGTTCCATCTACCGACACTGCGCTTACTTTTATTCCCTTCGCAGGACAATCTCCTTTATCTTACGGGATTTTTTACAAGAAAAATGCCCGGCCGCATCTGAAGCCGGTATTATCCATT
>CAVFMZ010000064.1:0-16357 GCA_963623675.1 Firmicutes bacterium CAG:176
CGGGGATTCGATGCTGATCAGGTTTTTCATGGAATTACCGCGGATGCTGGTGACGATCTTATAAGTCTCGCACTCATCATCCTCCTCAATGTAGACGGTGACCGTCTTGTTCAGTCCCACCTCATCGGATGTGGTATCGTCTTCCACGATCTCGGAATTCTTCAGAAGCCGCTCCAGATAGCGGATGCGGCTGTTGTTGGCTCCGTTTTCTCTCTTGGCAGCGTAATACTCGAAGTTCTCGCTTAAATCACCCTGGGCCCGTGCCTCTTTCAGAGAATCCAGAATCTGGGGACGGAGCACCAGTTTCCGGTGATCGATCTCTGCCTGGATTTTCTCTCTGTCTTTCTGGGTCATTCTTTCTTTCATATACAAAAACCTTCTTTCAACTGCATGGCAGACGCTATAAAAGTACGACTCCGTTTTTCAGAGCTTCTTCTCTGGTCTCATCCGGCCATACGGATACCTGAACCTCGCCGATATGTGCTTTCCGCAGGAAGAACATACAGATACGGGACTGTCCGATGCCGCCACCGATGGTGTAGGGAAGCTGTTTTTCCAGAATGGCTTTCTGGAACGGAAGCTCTGCGCGCTCCTCACAGTGAGCAAGCTTTAACTGGCGTGCCAGGGAATCCTCGTCCACACGGATACCCATGGAGGACAGCTCCAGAGCATGGCCCAGAACCGGGTACCATACCAGGATATCGCCATTTAAGTGCCAGTCGTCATAGTCCGGTGCACGGCCGTCGTGGGGCTCGCCGGTGGTCAGCTTGTCGCCGATCTCCATCAGGAAGACAGCGCCCTTTTCGCGGGTAATCCGATCCTCGCGCTCCTTCGGGGTGCAGTCCGGATACAGGTCAAGAAGTTCCTGGGTAGTGATGAAGAAAATATCCTTCGGGAGAATCTCCTCAATATAGTCATACTTGATGGCCATGTATTTCTCTGTTTTTTTCAGTGCCTTGTAAATTTTACGGACAGTCTCTTTTAAATATTCCACATTTCTGTCCTGTTTCAGAATGATTTTCTCCCAGTCCCACTGATCCACATAGATGGAATGCACATTGTCTGTGATCTCATCCCGGCGAATGGCGTTCATGTCCGTGTAAAGGCCTTCACCTACGTGGAAACCGTACTGTTTCAGCGCGTTCCGTTTCCATTTTGCAAGAGAGTGCACGATCTCGACCGGACGGTCATCCTGCTCTTTGATGCCAAAGGATACCGGGCGCTCCACGCCGTTTAAGTTATCGTTCAGTCCGGATTCCGGGCGGACGAACAGCGGTGCGGAGACCCGGAGCAGATAAAGCTGCTCAGCCAGCGTCTGCTGGAAAAAATCTTTTACCGTTTTGATGGCAATCTGGGTGTCGTAGAGGGACAGCTCAGACTGATAGTTTTCTGGTATATACAGATGTTCCATAAAAACTTCCTCCGATTTAGTAGTTATATCGTTACATTAACTTTGCCAGTATACCATAAACTGAACACAGTTGCAAAACGGAAATCGACAAATCGTGTGCAACATGGTAAAATAGATATGATTGTTCAGAGGGAGGCAGCCGGAAATGAAGATAGCGCTGGGACAACTGAAGATTTTCTGGGAAGACAAAGAGGCAAATCTGGGCAGACTGAAGGAGTGTCTGGAGGAACTGCCGGAAGTGGATCTTCTGCTTCTGCCGGAAATGAGTCTGACCGGATTTTCCATGAACACGGAGAAAACGAAGGAACGTAAGAAAGAGACGGTCTGTCAGATCCGGGAACTGGCAAAACAGTACCATACAGCCATTGGCGTCGGCTGGGTCAAAGATCTGGAAACGACCTGTGAAAATCATTATTCCATCGTGTCGCCGGAGGGAGAACTTCTGGACTATGCCAAGTTTCATCCATTCAGCTACGGGGAGGAAAGCCTCCATTTCACAGGAGGAGACAGACTTCCACTGTGCACGTATCAGGATTTTCAGATCGGGGTGCAGATCTGTTATGATCTGCGTTTTCCGGAACCATTTCAGATATTATCGAAGAAAGCGGATCTCATTGTGGTGCCCGCCAACTGGCCGGCAGCCAGAAGAGAGCACTGGGATACGCTGCTCCGCGCCAGAGCCATTGAAAATCAGGTCTATATTGCAGGGGTAAACTGTGCCGGGAATATGGGCGGACAATATTATTCCGGAGACAGTGTGCTGTATGGACCGGATGGAATCAGGGTGTCGGCAGAGCGGAAAAGCATGCCCGGAAAGGAAGAAATTCCGGAAGAAGCTGTTGTGGTGTATGAAATTGACAATCAAATAAAGAAATACAGAGAGGGTTTTCCGGTGAAAAAGGACCGGAGAGAAGCGTTATACAGAAAATTGGGGAACACGTAAGAAAGCGTGCCTGAAGAGAGGGTAAATAAAATGGAAGATCAAATGACAACGATGCCGAGACTGGATACAGAAAAAGGAATGGAAATATTACAGGAAATGACGCCGGAGCAGAAGGTGTCCATGCTCATGAAAGCGCAGTCTTTTCAGACTCTGCTCATGCAGTACCGCTGCGCCATCCGGGAAATTCAGACCAAATTAAATGTGTTAAATGATGAATTTTCCCTGCGCCATGAGCGTAATCCGTTTGAGTCGATTAAGAGCAGGGTAAAAGAGCCTGCCAGCATTATTGAGAAAATGCACCGCAGGGGTTATGAACTCTCCGTGGAAAATATAGAAGATAAGTTAAATGATGTGGCGGGTATCCGCGTCATCTGCTCTTTTGTAGAAGATATTTATTATCTGGCCAGCATGCTGTCGGCTCAGGATGACCTGACGGTGCTGCAGGTAAAAGACTATATTAAAAATCCCAAGGAAAATGGCTACCGGAGTCTGCATCTGATTATCCAGACGCCGATTTTCCTGTCGGACCAGAAGAAAAACATGCGCGTGGAGGTACAGTTCCGTACCATCGCCATGGATTTCTGGGCCAGTGTGGATCACAAGTTAAAATACAAGAAGAATGTCAAGAATCCGGAAATGATCGCAGGAGAACTTAGAAAATGTGCGGACATTATCAGCAGCGTGGATCAGCGTATGCAGGAAATCCGGAACATGATTGAAGAAGGAGAAAATGATGATTAAACTGATTGCCAGCGACCTGGACGGGACGCTGATTCCGGAAGGAACCCAGGAGATAGAGCCTGGTTTTTTTGAGGTGCTGTCAGAACTTCTGGAACAGGGATACCAGTTCTATGTAGCCACCGGACGGCAGTATGCTAATGTACGGCGGCTGTTTGACGCCTATGCGGACCGTATCGGATTTGTCTGCGAGAACGGAGCCCTTGCCATGGAGCAGGAACGGCAGCAGTATATTTTGGAAGTGCCTCATGAGAAGGCCATGGCCATTGCAGAGGACATTATGAGTTTCCCGGAGACGGATATCTGCCTTTCCGGTGTGAAATCCTGTTATCTGCAGCCGCGGTCGGCCTGGTTTGAAAATCAGATGGTAAACGTGCTGAAAAATAAAACGGAACTGTTTCAGAATCTCTCGGAGATTGACGATCAGATTGTAAAAATCGCCATGTATATTTATGATTTCCCGAAACATGCAGACCGGCTCCATGCTTTTTTTAATGAAAAGTACGGTGATTTTGCGGATTTTGTGTGGGGCGGCAATGACTGGCTGGATATGATTCAGAAACATTCCGGCAAGGGACTGGCCTTGCAGACGGTTCTGAAGGAAAAGGGGCTGAAGCCGGAAGAATTGATGGTGTTCGGCGATAACCAGAATGATATTTCCATGTTGGAACTGACGCCCAACAGCTATGTAATGGTCCATGCAAAGCCGGATGTGATCCCTCATGCAGCGCATACCTGCAAGAGTGTTACAGAATTTCTGTGGGAGTTTTTGGAAAAACAGTCATGAAAAAGAATGAAATATTAGTTATTTATGGAACACAATACCGGGAGCTGACGAAAAAACTGCTGGAGGAAGCACGGCTGGCGGACATGATCGGTGATACCGGGAAAACCATTGGAATCAAACCCAATCTGGTAGCTCCGGTTCCGGCAGAGGATGGGGGAACGACCCATCCAGAGGTGGTGGAGGGATTACTCCAGCATCTTCAGGAACATGGCTTCCGGAACTTGCGGATCATGGAAGGATCCTGGGTGGGAGACCGGACGGAGGAATCCTTTCAGGTATGTGGGTATGACCGGCTGGCGGAACAGTACGGGGTGGAGCTGATTGACGCCCAGAAGGAACCGGCAGTGACAAAGGACTGCGGCGGAATGGAACTGCATCTGTGCCGCTGTGCCACAGAGGTGGATTTTATGATTAACGTGCCGGTCATGAAAGGTCACTGTCAGACCCATATTACCTGTGCACTGAAAAATATGAAGGGGCTGCTTCCTAATAAGGAGAAGCGGAGATTTCATGCGGAGGGACTTCACCGTCCTATTGCTCATCTGGCCCTTGGCATTCATCAGGATTTCATTCTGGTGGACAGCATCTGCGGAGATTTAAGCTTTGAGGACGGCGGGAATCCGACCCAGATGGACCGCCTGATGGCAGCGGCGGATCCGGTATTCATGGATGCCTATGTCTGTCAGCTGTTAGGATATGAGGTACAGGAAGTGCCCTATGTCTCCATGGCAGAGGAACTTGGTGCAGGCAGCACGGATCTTACCCATGCGGAAATCCGGGAACTGAACGCTCCCATTCATCCCATGGGAAAGGCCGATAAGGACAGAGTCATGAAACTGGCGGAGATTGCCCAGGAAGTGGAGTCCTGCAGCGCCTGCTACGGATATCTGCTCCCGGCGCTTGATATGCTGGATCAGGAGGGGCTTTTAAAAGATTTTCCGGAAAAGATCTGCATCGGACAAGGATACCGCGGGCAGACCGGGAAACTGGGTGTGGGAAGCTGTACCTCCGGATTTCAGCACAGTCTGAAAGGATGTCCGCCGACAGAAACAGAAATGTATGAATTTTTAAAAGCATATATCAGTAAAGGAACGGAAAAAGCATGAGAGAAGAGCCGCGTGAGCAGGCACTGCTTTTAGGAGTAAAATTAAGAGACGGAGAGGATTTTGAACGTTCCATGGAAGAACTTTGGAATCTGGCGGAAGCCTGCGGCATGCAGGTGGCAGGACAGATCACCCAGAATATGGAACGGCCTCATTCCGCCCTTTATATGGGAAAAGGAAAGCTGTCGGAAGTAAAAGAATTTCTGGAACAGCATCCGGTGGATGTGGTGATCTTTGACCGACAGCTGTCGCCGTCCCAGCTTCGCAATCTGGAACAGGTTCTGGACTGCGCGATTCTGGACCGGACCAGCCTGATTCTGGAAATCTTTGCAGTCCGGGCAAGAACCAGGGAGGCGAGACTGCAGGTGGAGTCCGCCAGACTCCAGTATATTCTGCCGAGACTGACCGGCATGCACAAAGCATTGAGCCGTCAGGGAGGCGGAAGCGGCGTTTCCAACAAAGGTGCCGGTGAAAAAAAGCTGGAACTGGACCGCCGCCGGATTGAGAAGCGGATGGCAGAACTACGCCGGGAACTGGAACAGGTGTCAAAGGAGCGGGAGACCCAGCGGAGCAGAAGACAGGGCAGCGGCATTCCGAGAGTGGCGCTGGTGGGATATACCAATGCAGGAAAGTCCACCCTTATGAATGGCATGCTGGACAAATATTCCAGAGATCCGTCCAAGCGGGTCATGGAAAAGGATATGCTCTTTGCAACTCTGGATACGACGGTGCGCAGAATCCATACCGGATCGCAGAAAGAGTTCCTTTTATCCGATACGGTAGGTTTTATTCATCAGCTTCCCACGGGACTGATCAAAGCATTCCGTTCCACTCTGGAGGAAGCAAGGGAAGCAGATCTTCTGCTCCATGTGCTGGATTATTCCGATGAAGCCTGCAGACGGCAGCGGGAAGTGACGGAAGAAACATTAAAAGAACTGGGAGCCGGAGATATTCCGGTGATTTATGTGTACAATAAAGCGGATCTCAGAATACAGGAAGACGGCTCAAAAATGCCGCTTCCCAGAATTCAGGAGAACCGGATTTACCTGTCGGCAAAGACCGGAGAAGGAATTCCGGAACTGGTTGACATGATCTGGAAATTATGCGGGGAGAACAAAAGATGATCAATGCAGTAATTTTTGATATGGACGGTGTCCTGATTGACACGGAACGGCATTTGTTTGACTGCTGGCAGCAGGCGGCAGAGGAGTATGGCTATACACTTACAAAAGAGCAGCTGCTCAGCTTCCGCAGTCTGGCGGCAGAGTTTGCGGTGCCGCATTTTCGGGAACTGATGGGTGAAAAATTTGATTATAATGCCATCCGGAGCCGCCGGAAAGAATTGATGAGTGCCTATATTGCGGAGCACGGAATTGACAAAAAGCCCTGTGTGGACGAACTTTTGGATTATCTGCATGCCAACGGATATAAGACCGCGGTAGCGACGGCCACGGATCCGGAGCGGGCGAAGCAGTATTTATCCAGTATTGGAATCTATGAGAAATTTGACCGGGTAGTGTGTGCGACCACGGTAGCCCACGGAAAACCCATGCCGGATGTCTATCTCTATGCCTGTGAGCAGATTGGTGAGCAGCCGGAGCACTGTCTGGCAATCGAGGATTCTGACAATGGGGCACTGTCTGCTCACAGAGCGGGCTGCCCGGTGGTCATGGTACCGGATCTGGCGGGTCCGCTGCCGGAAACCGCAGAATATCTGGAAGCGGTAGCAGAAGATTTAAGCGGTGTGATTCCGGTTCTGGAGGCGATGAAAGCGTGAGACGAAGACAGATCTGGAAACAGACAGGGATTGCGCTGACGCTGGCACTGTTGCTCGCCGGATGCGGCGGGACACAGAAAGAAACGGCAGAACCGGTGCGGCCGGAACCAACCGAAGCAGTGCAGACAGAGACGGAGGAAGCGGAACAGGCAGAGCAGGAACAGGCCGAAGCAGCAGAACCGGTGGAAGAACCGGATCTTCACGACTATGATTTCACCTGTGCCTTTGCCGGGGACATCAACCTGGCAGACGACTGGAGTACCATGGAATTCTATGAGCAGCAGGAAAATGGAATCTATGACTGCATTGATCCGCAGCTCATTCGGGAAATGCAGCAGGCAGATCTGACCTGCGTCAATCTGGAATTCTGCCTCTCTGACCGGGGCGCGCCCATGGCGGGTAAGAAATATACCTTCCGGGCAAAGCCGGAGCGGGCGGAGATTTTAAAAGAACTGGGCGTGGATCTGGCAAATCTGGCCAATAACCATATTTATGATTATGGAACAGATGCTTTTCTGGATACACTTTCCATTCTGGATGAAAATGGAATTGCCCATGCCGGAGCAGGAGCGAATGCAGCGGAGGCGGAAGAACCATTTTATACGGAAATTGAGGGACGCACGGTGGCAGTGGTATCGGCCACCAGAGCGGAAAAATATATTCTGACTCCGGAAGCCGGGGAGGAGACTCCTGGTGTATTCCGGTGTTATGATATGACGAACGTGCTTCAGAAAGTGCGGGAGGCAAAGGAACGGGCAGACATTGTCATTGCCTATATTCACTGGGGAACGGAATACAGCGAAACCTTGGAGGACGCCCAGACAGAAGGAGCAAAAGCGCTTGTGGATGCCGGGGCGGATGTGGTGCTTGGCGCCCATCCCCACTGTCTGCAGGGAATGGAATTTTATGAAGGAAAACCGATTCTGTATAGTCTGGGAAATTACTGGTTTAATGAAAAGACACTGGATACGGTGCTGGTGAAGCTTCATTTCTATGGAAATGACGAGGAACAGCATACGGAAGTACAGCTGCTTCCGGCCAGACAGGAACAGCATGTGACGAGACTTCTGACGGATGAACAGGACGTATCTGACTGGCGCAGTCATATGGAAAGCATGGAACCGGGAACGGTTCAAATTGACGAGAAGGGAATTCTAAGCAATGCAGATTGAGAAGGCATCCTCCCGCGAACTGCGGAAGATTAAGAAGATTTATCTGGAAGCGTTTCCAAAATCCGAGCGGAAACCGTTCCGCCTGATGAAACAGAAAGCAGCGGAAGGTGTCATGGAGTTTCTGACAATTCGGGAAAAAGGAAAGCTGGCGGGGCTTGCCATTACCGTATTATATAAAGATATGGTACTTCTGGATTATTTTGCCATTGAAAAATCCTTCCGGGGACAGAATCTGGGAACGGAAGCGCTGGCGCTTTTGAAAAAACGCTATGAGGACAGACGGTTTTTCCTGGAAATTGAACTTCCGGAACTGGAAGGCCCGGGTCAGGAGCTGCGGATCCGCAGAAAACAGTTTTATCTTCGGAATGGCATGAAAGAGACCGGTGTCAAAGTCTGTCTGTTCCAGGTACCCATGGAACTTCTGACCGATGGACAGGACATGGTGTTTGAAGAATATTATGAGTTCTATGAACAGACCATAGGGCCGGTATTTGCAAGAAAAGTAGAGCGGCTGTAATCCGTGCGGGGTATCCGCAGAAAGAGTGAAGATATGAGAAGAAAGAAGAAAAAAATCATGAAAATCGGAAATGTGCTGGTAAAGAGCAGAGAACAGATTGACGGAATCCGGGAGAGCGGAAAGATCAATACGGCAGTCCTGGATTATGTGGAGGAGCATATCCGTGCGGGAATCTCCACAGCGGAGATTGACCGCTGGGTTTATGACCAGACGAAGAAAATGGGAGCCATTCCGGCGCCGCTGAATTATGAAGGATTCCCGAAAAGTGTGTGCACGTCTATCAACAGTGTGGTATGCCATGGAATTCCCAGTGAGGACGAGATTTTAAAAGAGGGAGACATCATCAACGTGGATGTTTCCACGATTTATAAGGGATATTTTTCCGATGCTTCCAGAATGTTCTGCATCGGGGAAGTAAGCGCTGACAAGAAACGTCTGGTACAGGTGGCAAAAGAGGCCATTCAGGTGGGACTGATGGAAGTCAAACCGTGGAAACCGCTGGGCGATATGGGTCATGCCATTCATATGTATGCCATGAGCCAGGGATATTCCGTAGTGGAAGAGATCGGAGGCCATGGAGTTGGCTTACAGTTCCATGAGGAGCCGTGGGTCAGCTATGTATCACCCAAGGGAAGCGGCGAGATTATGGTGCCGGGCATGGTATTTACCATTGAACCGATGATCAATATGGGCGGACCGGAATTTTATGTGGACGACAGCAACGGCTGGACGGTTTATACGGAGGACGGAATGCCTTCCGCACAGTGGGAGGTAACGGTAGCCGTGCTGGAAGATGGCTATGAAGTGCTGACCAGATAAAGAAACGACAGGAAAACAGGGGGATAAAAATGGAGTATACGTATCCGAGTTATTTTTATGATTTTCATTGTGAAGCGTCTGCATGCAAAGACACCTGCTGTGCCGCATGGGAGATTATGATTGATCCTGTATCATTGAAGAAATATAAAAAATATCCGGGACCGTTTGGCAGCAGACTGAAAAACTGTATCAACTGGAAACGGAAATCCTTCGAGCAGTGTGAGGGACGGTGTGCGTTTCTGAATGAGGAAAATCTGTGTGATATTTACACGGAGGCCGGTGAAGGAATGCTCTGTAAGACCTGTACCCGCTATCCGAGGCATTATGAGGAGTATGAAAATCTAAGGGAGGTGTCCCTTTCCTTATCCTGCCAGGCAGCGGCCCGGCTGATTCTGGGAACGGATACGCCCATGACATTTGACGGCTCTTTCCGGAAAACGCCGGAAGAGGAGTACGACGAATTTGATTTCTTCCTGTTTACCAAGTTAGAGGAAATCCGGGACTATCTCTATGAGGTGGTGCAGAACCGGGAGTTGGATATCCGGCACCGGATGGCGCTTATTCTGGCAGTGACTCATGATCTGCAGTCCCGGATTACCCGTTCCATGCTCTATGAGGTGGACGATCTGCTGGAAAAATACCGGAAGCCGGAGTTCGCGGAAAAAGCGAAGAAACGGTTTGCAAAGCAGTACGGAAATATGGAAAACCGCCGTCAGGTAATGCGCGCTCTGGTACATCGCCTGCACCGGCTGGAAGTGATGAGACCCCAGTGGACAGAGTTTCTGCATCAGCAGGAGCACCGGCTGTATGCAGGGCTTTCCCCGGAAGCCTATGGGGAAGCCTGCCGGGAATTTGATGGGTATATGAAAGACCGGGAATACGAATATGAACAGCTGTTAATGTATTTCCTGTTTACCTATTTTTGCGGAGCGGTTTATGATGAAAATGCTTTTGCAAAAGTAAAATTTGCGGTTTTCTGCACGTTGCTGATCCGGGAACTGGGTATGGGGTTGTGGCTGGAACATGGAAAAACATTTACATTAGAAGACCAGATTGATGTAGCCCATTGTCTGTCCAGAGAAATAGAACATTCTGATCCGAATCTGAATTTGCTGGATGAAATGATGGAAGAAGAGGAAGTGTTCACACTGGAGCGGCTGCTGGCAGGTATCCTGGGAGATATGGAAGAACCTCAGGAATCCATTTGTGAGCAGGCGGAAGAAATGAAAGAAGAGGATACAGAAGTATGAATCAGGAAATTTTAAAAATGCCGAAGGTGGAGCTTCACTGCCATCTGGATGGTTCTCTGACGCTGGCGAGTGTGCGGGAGATTCTGGGAAAAGACATTGCACTGGAAGAACTGCAGGTGCAGCCGGACTGCCAGAATCTGGCGGAATATCTGCAGAGATTTGATCTGCCCATTGCCTGTCTGCAGACGCCGAAAGGCATCAAAAAAGCCAGCCGGGATTTTCTGCTGGATATTGCTAAGGAAAATGTCCGTTATGTGGAAGTGCGGTTTGCGCCCACCTGTTCCGTGAATGATCACATGAATTATGGAATGGTGATCGAGTCGGTACTGGATGGACTGAAAGAAGCCAAAGAGCAGTGCGGAACATTTTACAATGTCATTGTCTGCGCCATGCGCCACCATGATCTGGAGACCAACCTTGCCATGTTAAGAGGCTGCCGGGAGTTTTTAGGAGAAGGTGTCTGCGCGGCAGACCTGGCCGGTGACGAGGCTGCATGGCCCATGGAACAGTTCGTGGATCTTTTTAAAGAGGCGAAGAAGCTGGACTATCCGTATACCATCCATGCAGGAGAGTGCGGAAGAGCCGAGAATATCCTGGGCGCAGTAGAACTGGGTGCAGCGAGAGTGGGTCACGGCATTGCCATGCGCGGACGGAAAGATATCATGGATGTCTGCAGAAAACACAGAACCGGTATTGAGATGTGTCCGGTCAGCAACCTGCAGACCCATGCAGTGGACAGCTGGGAGCAGTATCCCATCCGGGAATTTCTGGGAGAAGGACTGATGGTGACGTTAAACACCGATAACCGGATGGTCAGCGGCACCTCTCTTACCAGGGAGATGGAGGAAGTCCAGAAGCACTGCGGTATCACAACAGAGGAACTTTACCAGATGGAACGGAACGCAGCGGAAGTGGTTTTCGCCGATGACAGTGTGAAACATGAATTGTGGAAAATGCTGAGAGCCTGAAAAATAGTTCTTTTCATTTATGCAGAATGATGGTAATATAAAAATAAGGCGATTTTGCCGAAAAAGAAAAAAGGAGAGAAACATATGAAAAAGAAAATGCTGGCTGTACTGTTAGCTGGTGCTATGGTAGCATCCCTGACCGCTTGCGGTGGCAGCAACTCTGCTGATACTGCAGACACTACCAAAACTGAGGAGAGCGGAGACAGCGCTGATGCTGCTGATACCAAAGATGCTTCTGAGTTCAAGGTTGGTCTGATCACTGACGTCGGTGGTGTAAACGACGGTTCTTTCAACCAGTCTTCCTGGGAAGGACTTGAGAGAGCAGGCGAGGAGCTTGGTGTTACCGTAAACTATCTGGAGTCCGCTACGGATGCTGACTACGCTCCGAACATGGAGACTTTCGTTGACGAGGATTACGATCTGATCATCAGCGTTGGTTATATGCTTGCTGATGCAACCAGAGCAGCTGCAGAAGCTAACCCGGATACCAAGTTCGCGATCATCGATGATTCTTCCATTGATCTTGACAACGTAACCAGCCTTATCTTCCATGCAGAGCAGGCTTCCTATCTGGTAGGATATGTAGCTGGTCTGACGACCAAGACCAACAACATCGGTTTCGTAGTTGGTATGACCAATGAGACCATGAACCAGTTCGGTTATGGTTACTATGCAGGTGCTAAGGATGCAAATCCGGACGTTACCGTACAGCAGTTCAATGCAAACTCTTTCGCTGATTCCGCTACTGGTAAGACCATGGCAAACACTGCTATTACCAACGGCGCTGACATCGTATTCCAGGCAGCAGGTGCTACCGGACTTGGTGTTATCGAGGCTTGCCAGGAGGCAGGTGTTTATGCAATCGGTGTTGACTCTGACCAGTCCAGCATCGCTCCGAGCACTGTCCTGACTTCCGCTATGAAGAGAGTAGATAATGCAGTATACGAAGCAGTTCAGGAGCTCATCGACGGAACTCTTGAGGGTGGCGTAAAATCTTTCGACCTGGCAGCAGGTGGTGTTGATATCGCTCCGAGCCAGGATCTGATCGCTCCGGAAGTGATCACTGCAGTTGAGGAAGTAAAAGAGAAAATCATCAGCGGCGAAGTTGTAGTTCCGGCTGACAAAGAGTCCTTTGAAGCTAAATATGGTGCTGATGCATATCAGTTAGACTAATTCTGACTGTAAACTGAATATCCAATGTGTCCTGTGCGGGGTCTGCATATTTGCGGACCCCGCAGGCACATACGGATATTTTCAGGACACATATCTTCGGTAGAGAGGGGAATCCACGGGTTCTCCTGTCTACGGAAGATATACCGATTTTACATAAACAGGAGGAAAGAAACGTGGGAAGAACAAGCCACATGGATGAGAGTAAAGTTGTCATTCAAATGAAAGACATTGTAAAAAAATTTGGTGACTTTACGGCCAATGACCACATCAATCTGACGGTACATAAAGGTGAAGTACACGCAATCTTAGGTGAGAACGGAGCCGGAAAGAGTACTATGATGAACGTACTCTGCGGTCTGTATAAACCGACCAGCGGACAGATCTTTATCAATGAGAAGGAAGTCCATTTCAACAGCCCCAAAGATGCCATTGATATCGGAATTGGTATGGTACACCAGCATTTCATGCTGATCCAGCCGTTCACCGTAACTGAGAACATCATCCTTGGTATGGAGCCGACTAAAGGCCTTACCATTGATAAGGAGACAGCAAAACAGAAAGTGATGGAACTGTCCGAACGTTACGGCATGAAGGTTGATCCGGATGCAAAGGTAGAGGATATTTCCGTTGGCATGCAGCAGCGTGTGGAGATCCTGAAGGTTCTGTACCGCGGAGCGGAAACGCTGATTCTCGACGAGCCGACCGCTTCCCTGACACCCCAGGAGATCGAAGGTCTGATGGAAATCATCGACAACCTGACCGCAGATGGCAAGAGCGTGATCCTCATCACCCATAAGCTGAAAGAGATCACCGCTTCCTCTGATAACTGTACGATCATCCGCCAGGGTAAATATATCCAGACCGTGAAAGTGGCAGATGTCAATGAAAACGAGCTGGCAGCCATGATGGTAGGTCGTGATGTAAACTTTAAAGTTGACAAAAAAGACCAGGAGCCGGGTGAAGTGGTTCTGGACATTGAAGATCTTCACGCGAAAGATTATCGTGGTGTTGAGATTCTGAAAGGCTTCCACCTGAATGTAAGACGCGGCGAGATCGTTGGTCTGGCAGGTGTGGATGGCAACGGACAGACGGAGCTAGTAGAAGTGCTGACCGGACTTCGGAAAGCAGAATCCGGAAAAGTCACCATGCTTGGCAAAGATGTCTTCAACAAGAGTCCGAAGGAGACCTTTGAAAATGGAATCTCCAGTATTCCGGCTGACCGTCAGAAACATGGTCTGATTCTGGATTTCTCCAATGAGAACAACCTGATCCTGCAGCATTTTGAGGAAGAACCATATTCTTCTCATGGCATTCTGAACCGGAAAGCTATCCGTGAGCATGCAGAAGAATTAATTGAAAAATTTGACGTGCGTCCGAGAGGATGTGCAGAAGCTCCGGCAGGCACTCTGTCCGGTGGTAACCAGCAGAAAGTTATCATTGCCCGTGAGGTCACCAATGACAAAGACCTTCTGATCGCCGTCAACCCGACCCGTGGACTGGACGTAGGAGCCATTGAGTTCGTACATAAATATCTGGTAGAGCAGAGAAACAAGAACCGTGCGGTTCTTCTGGTTTCCTTCGAGCTGGACGAGATCATGAGTCTGTCTGACCGAATCGAGGTTATCTTCGATGGCCAGATCACCGGAAGTGTACCGGGCAAGGATGCGGACGAGAAAGAACTTGGATTTATGATGGCAGGAGGAAAGACAAATGAATAAGAAGAAAAGTATTCTGGAAAGTAATGTACTCTACACCATCATTGCAATTATCGCCGGTTTCCTGATCGGCGCCATTTTCCTGATGGTGGCAGGCATCAGTCCGGCAGTCGCCTATGGAAAGCTGTTCAGCAGTATTTTCAGTAAACCGAAATATCTGGTATGGACGTTAGTCTATGCGAGCCCGCTGATCTTCACTGGTCTGAGCGTCGCCTTTTCCTTCCGGACAGGTGTATTTAATATTGGCGCAGAGGGACAGTTCGTTATCGGTGGACTGGTAGCCTGTGTGCTGGGTATCGTATTAAAACTTCCGGCAGGACTTCACGCCATCGTATGTCTGGTGGCAGCTGCAGCGGCTGGCTGTATCTGGTCTCTGATCGTCGGAGTTCTGAAAGTAAAGAGAGGTATCCATGAAGTATTATCCTTCATCATGTTTAACTGGATTGCCTTCTATCTTTCCAACTATGTGGTAAACCTTCCGGGTATCCATCGTGACAGCAGTGAGGCAACCCAGGATGTGGCAGCTTCCGCAAGACTGCTGATGCCGGAAGGGCTTCGCAGCTCCCTGGACTGCAGCAATGCTCACTGGGGTATTGTGCTGGCCGTCATCGCAGCAATCATTATCTGGGTCATTATTGAGAAGACGACACTTGGCTACAAATTGAAAGCTGTTGGTTTTAACAGCAACGGCGCTGAGTATGGCGGAATCGATGCCAATAAATCCATCCTGACCGCGCTTGGTATTTCCGGACTTCTTTCCGGCCTTGGCGGAGCCGTGCAGGTGCTTGGTATGGCAGGCCGCCTGAGTCAGTTCGCCGGACAGGAAGGCTTCGGATTCGAGGGAATCACCGTTGCCCTGATCGGATCTTCCAACCCGATCGGCTGTATCTTCTCCGGACTCTTCTATGGAGCCATGAAATACGGCGGATCGAAGCTCAGTATTGTAAAAGCACCTTCTGAGGTGGTAGATATCATCATGGGATGCGTGGTTCTGCTGATCGCCATCTCTCATGTATTTAAAATATTCGTGCTGAAAGCAGCAAAGAAGAAGGAGGCTAAATAAGATGAATGAATTAATAAAAGACCTTGGTCTTCTGATCAATGCGACGCTGATCGCGACCCCGCCCCTTCTGCTGGCGGCACTTGGTTCCTGCTTCTCCGAGCGAAGCGGAGTGGTCAACATCGGTATTGAGGGAATGATGACCATCGGTGCCTTCACCGGAGCAGTCATGGGACTGACCACCGGAAACGGATGGATTGCATTCTTCTGTGCAGGACTGGCAGGTGCACTGTTCGGACTGATCCATGCATTTGCATGTATTTCCTGCCATGCAGACCAGACCATTGCCGGTACGGCCATTAACTTCTTAGGACCTGGCCTGGCACTGTTCCTCTGCAAAGCCATGTACAATAACTCCTCCGACACACCGGCCATGGATCCCAGCTGCAAGCTGCCGAAACTGTTTGAAGGCGTATTTCCGACAGGCTCTTTCTGGAATAATGTGTTAAACGTATATGCAGTTGCATATCTGGTATTTGTCCTGGCATTTATCTGCTGGTTTGTATTTTACAAGACCCGGTTCGGCGCTCATTTAAGGGCAGTGGGCGAGCATCCGGAAGCCTGTGAGTCCCTGGGTATCGACGTATACAAAGTACGTTACACCTGCGTCATCCTGTCCGGATTCCTGGCAGGACTTGGCGGAGCATTCGTTACCCTGGCAACCATTAACCAGTTCCGTCCCAGCGTTATTGTAGGACAGGGCTTCATCGCGATTGCGGCAGTCATTTTCGGAAAGTTCTCCCCGGAGGGAGCAACGAAGGCATGCCTCCTCTTCGGACTTTGCAGTGGAATCAAATCCCTGGCGTCCCAGAGTAACATGGTATCCCCGAACCTGATTTCCATGATCCCGTATGTGGTAACTATCGTGGCACTGGTGCTGTTTGTAGGAAAAGCACACACACCGGCAGCCAACGGCAAGATTTT
>CAVFMZ010000065.1:0-15682 GCA_963623675.1 Firmicutes bacterium CAG:176
GCTGCTTCGCAGCGCAAATCCGGCGAGGGAAACGCTTTAATCAGCGTTTCCCTAAGTGATATGATTATGTAAAGACAGGAGACAAATTGTGACATATGAAGAGATCAAAGAAGAAGTAAAAGATGCCAGTCTGGTGCTGGTGGGGCTGGGCGAAGAACTGTCCGGAAATTTAAGCGGATTTTATGAAGCACTGGCTGAACTTCTGAAACATAAAGACTATTTTATTGTTACACTGAAAGACAGAGCGGGACTGGAAAAAGCAGGGCTTTTGAAAGATCAGATTACCGCACCGGTGGAGGAACCGGACAATCAGGAGAGCTGGGATAAGTATCTGCACTGGCTGTCCTTTACATTGAATCAGAAGCTGTGCGTATTAGAGCTGGGGGTTGGATTTGCACATCCGAACCTGATTCGGTTTCCGTTTGAAAAGACGGTCTATTTTAACCAGAAGGCACGTTATATCCGTGTCAGTGAAAAATTTCCGCAGCTTTCCGCAGAGATTGCAGAGCGTGGAGAAGCAGTAAAAGAAGATCCTGTAACATTATGTGTGAAATAGTTACGTAGAATAAATGACAGATGAGGAGGACACACGATGATTGCGATTATTGACTATGATGCAGGCAATATCCGAAGTGTGGAAAAGGCAATGGCCAAGCTGGGTCAGGAAGTCTGGATTACCAGAGACCGGGAACGGATTATGAATGCAGATAAGGTGATTCTGCCGGGAGTGGGTTCCTTTGGTGATGCTATGGCACATCTTCGGGAGTACAATCTGGTAGAGGTCATCAAAGATGTGGTAGCGGAGAAGAAGCCATTTCTTGGAATCTGCCTGGGACTGCAGCTTCTGTATGAGTCCAGCGAGGAGACTCCCGGTGTGGAAGGACTGGGAATTTTAAAGGGAAAGATTTTAAAAATCCCGGAGCAGGAAGGTTTGAAGATTCCGCATATGGGCTGGAACTCTCTGCATTTACAGAATGACGGCAGACTGTTTCGTGGAATTGAACAAAATCCGTATGTCTATTTTGTACATTCTTACTATCTGAAAGCCGAAGAAGAGGAGACCGTGAAGGCAGCAACGGAGTACAGTGTCAATATTCATGCTTCCGTGGAAAAGGATAACGTATTTGCCTGTCAGTTCCATCCGGAGAAGAGTGGTGACCTTGGTCTTCAGATACTGAAAAATTTCGCAGAGCTTTCATAGGAGGAATGACAGATGTTAACAAAGAGAATTATTCCCTGCCTGGATGTGAATAACGGACGTGTGGTAAAGGGTGTGAATTTTGTCAACTTAAGAGATGCCGGAGATCCGGTGGCGGTTGCAGCTGCTTATGATAAAGCCGGTGCCGATGAGGTGGTCTTTCTGGATATTACGGCATCCTCGGATCATCGGAATACGGTAGTCGATATGGTTCGCAGAGTGGCAGAATCTGTATTTATTCCCTTTACGGTAGGCGGCGGTATTCGTACTGTGGAGGATTTCCGCGCACTGCTCCGGGAGGGCGCAGATAAGATTTCTGTCAATTCCGCAGCCATTGCGAGACCGGAGCTGATCAGTGAAGCAGCTGACAAATTCGGAAGCCAGTGTGTGGTTGTGGCCATTGACGCCAAGAGAAGAGAAGACGGAAGCGGCTGGAATATTTATAAAAATGGCGGCAGAGTGGATGTGGGAATTGACGCGGTAGAGTGGGCTATGAAGGTCTGTGAACTGGGAGCCGGAGAGATTCTCCTGACCAGTATGGACTGTGACGGTACCAAGGCCGGTTATGATATGGAATTGACCCGGATCATTGCAGAACATGTGCCGGTGCCGGTCATTGCATCCGGCGGCGCAGGAACGCTGGAGCATTTTAAGGAAGCATTAACCGATGGAAAGGCAGATGCAGCGCTGGCAGCATCCCTGTTCCACTATAAAGAACTGGAAATCCGGCAGGTAAAGGAATATCTGCAGGAGGCAGGAATTCCGGTTCGTCTGTAAGGAGGAAAGAACAATTATGGCTGCCATATCCAATGACTGGCTGGAACCTTTGAACCCGGAATTTAAAAAGCCTTATTATGCAAAGTTATATAAGACTGTGAAGGAGGAGTACAGCACCAAGCTGATCTTCCCGCCTGCAGATGATATTTTTAATGCCTTTGCGTTTACACCGCTGAAAGATGTAAAGGTCGTGATCCTGGGACAGGATCCCTATCACGGAAACGGACAGGCTCATGGACTCTGTTTTTCTGTGAAGCCGGATGTGGAGATTCCACCGTCTCTGGTCAATATTTATAAGGAATTACAGGATGACTGCGGATGTTATATTCCAAATAACGGATATCTGGAGAAATGGGCCAGAGAGGGCGTCATGCTGTTGAACACCGTATTGACTGTGCGTGCCCATCAGGCCAATTCCCACCGCGGCATCGGCTGGGAGGAGTTCACGGATGCGGCCATCCGGGTACTGAATGAGCAGGATCGTCCCATTGTCTTTATGCTCTGGGGAAGACCGGCACAGCTGAAAAAATCCATGCTCAATAACCCGAAACATCTGATTCTGGAAGCACCGCATCCCAGTCCTTTATCTGCATATCGTGGATTTTTCGGGTGTAAGCATTTCAGCAAAGCCAATGAATTTCTGAAAGCTAATGGGCTGGAACCCATTGACTGGCAGATTGAAAATCGATAAATGATGAACATTAAGAAATCAATTTGTATAGAAATATACAGGTTGGTTTCTTTTTTGTGTGAAAAATATAACGAAAAGGCATATATAATCCATAAAAATCCTATTGATAAAAAATTAACATTATGTTATTTTATTAACAATGAGCCGGACGCGGCGAAAATTTTTTTTGAGCATGCTTGTTAAATTAATAACAAAATGGCAACTATTCAGAGCCATGCAAAACTGCGTTCTGCGAATGGGGTGCTGGATAGTTCAACAAGAGTAGGACAGATGAAAGGAGACTGTATGAGCAGAAAAATTACGATTATCGGAGCCGGAAGTGTTGGATCCACCATTGCATATTCTTTGTCCCAGGAAGAACTGGCATCAGAGATTGTCATGATCGACATCAACAAAGACAAAGCCGAGGGTGAGGTCATGGATATTGAGCAGGGTACCTGTTTCCGGGAGCCGATCTCCATTATTGCAGGAGATTATCCGGATGCAAAGGACTCTGACATTGTGATTATCACTTCCGGAATCGCAAGAAAACCGGGACAGACCCGTATTGATCTGGCGCAGACCAATGTGAATATTCTGAAGAGCATTACACCGCAGATCGTAAAAGAGGCGCCGCATGCACTGTATGTGATTGTGAGCAATCCGGTAGATATTATGACCTACGTATTTACCAAAATTTCCGGACTTCCGGAGCGTCAGGTCATTGGTTCCGGTACGATTCTCGACACGGCAAGACTCCGCTGTGGTCTGTCAGAACGTCTGCAGGTAGCGCAGAAAAATATTCATGCTTATGTATTTGGTGAGCATGGAGACAGTTCCTTCATTCCCTGGACAGGTGCTTATGTATCCGGTGTTCATGTAGATGAGTATGTGGAAGTGGCACAACATATGGGAAAAGATGTAAAACCTATTGACCGGGATGAAATGATTGAATATGTCCGGAAATCCGGTGGAATTGTCATTGCCAAGAAGGGAGCAACCTTCTATGCCGTATCCAGATCGGTCTGCCAGTTGTGCAAGACATTGATGGCAGCTTCCGATTCCGCAGTTACGGTATCGTCCATGATGCATGGAGAATATGGCATTGAGGATGTATGCCTGAGCACCCTGACCCTGGTTGGCCCGCAGGGAATCAGCGGTAAGATTCCCATGAAAATGAACAAGGAAGAAATCAAAAAACTTCAGGCAAGTGCAGATGCGTTAAAATCCGTCATTGCACAGATTGACCTGTAGGAAATAGAGGAAAGGATCATCAGGCTATGAAATACAGTTATTATCCTGGCTGTACACTGAAGAATAAGGCCAGAGACCTTGACGCTTACGCCAGAGCCTCCGCAGAGGCTCTGGGTTTTGCGTTGGAAGAGATCGAGGACTGGCAGTGCTGTGGCGGCGTTTTTCCGCTGGGAAGCGATGAAATTGCCACCAAACTGGCGTCTGTCCGGGCACTTCAGGCAGCCAAAGAAAAAGGACAGGATCTGATTACGGTCTGTTCCGCCTGTCATCATGTACTGAAAAGAGTGAATGATGATATGAAGCATGCGGAGGATATCCGTACCAGAGCCAACAATTATCTGAAGCTGGAAGAACCATACGGAGGAGAGACGAGGGTGGTTCATTATCTGGAAGTGCTTCGGGATCAGGTTGGATTCGATGTCCTAAAAGAAAAGGTAAAGAATCCTCTGACCGGCAAAAAGGTAGGCGCTTATTATGGATGTCTGCTGCTTCGTCCGGGAAGCGTTCTGGAATTTGACAATCCGGAGAATCCGAAGATCATGGAAGATTTTATCCGGGCCATCGGGGCAGAACCGGTGATTTATCCTTATCGAAATGAGTGCTGTGGCGGCTATATCTCCCTGAAGGAAAAAGATATGGCAAAGAACATGTGCAATAAGATTGTGGAGAGTGCGGAAGGATTTGGCGCAGATATGCTGATTACGGCCTGTCCCCTCTGTATGTATAATCTCAATAAAAATACCGGGGGAGATCTTCCGATTTATTATTTCACAGAGCTTCTTGCAGAGGCTCTCGGCGTGAAAGAGGAGGTGGAAAACGCATGAGTACAGCAACCTCACAGGCTGAAAAAATCAAAGAAATCAGTGGCGTGAATCCGCTGAAATGTATGAAATGCGGAAAATGTTCGGCATCCTGTCCGGCATTTGACGAGATGGATATCAAACCTCATCAGTTTGTCTCCTATGTACAGAATGAAAATATCGAAGCACTGGTACAGTCCAAATCCTTATGGAAATGTCTTTCCTGCTTTGCATGTGTGGAGCGCTGCCCGAGAGATGTAAAACCGGGAAAACTCATCGATGCGGCAAGACAGCTGGTCATCCGTCAGCGTGGACAGAACTATTTGACAGCAGACGAGATTCCGGAACTGCTGGATGAAGATCTGCCGCAGCAGCTTCTGGTCAGCGCATTCAGAAGATACAGGAGGTGAGCCGATGCAGAGAATCGGAGTATTTGTCTGTCATTGCGGCAGTAATATTGCAGCAACGGTAGACGTGAAAAAAGTAGTAGAGATGGTTCTTCAGGAACCGGGCGTGGTTCATGCAGAAGACTATCAGTATATGTGTTCCGAGGCCGGTCAGGCAAAGATCGCAGCGGCAATCAAGGAAAAACACCTGACAGGAATGGTTGTCTGTTCCTGCTCCCCGCGTATGCATGAGACGACCTTCCGGAATGCAGCGAAAAAAGCGGGTCTGAATCCATACATGGTAGAGATTGCCAACATTCGTGAGCACTGTTCCTGGATTCACAAGGACATGGAAGAGGCAACGAAAAAAGCAGTCATTCTGGCAAGGGCAGCCATTGCGAAAGTAAATTTAAATGCGCCGTTGACTCCGGGCGAGAGCCAGGTAACCAAGAGAGCGCTGGTTATCGGAGGAGGTATTGCAGGTATTCAGACCGCACTTGATATTGCAGATGCGGGCTACGAAGTGGATATCGTGGAAAAAACGCCGAGTATCGGTGGAAGAATGTCCCAGCTTGATAAGACTTTCCCGACGCTGGACTGTTCTGCCTGTATCCTGACCCCGAAAATGGTGGATGTGGCGTCCAACGATAAGATTACCATTTATACATACAGTGAAGTAGAAAAAGTCAGCGGATTTGTGGGCGATTTTACCGTTGATATTCGTAAAAAGGCAAGAAGCGTCAATATGGACAAGTGTACCGGATGCGGCGCCTGCCAGGAAAAATGCCCGTCCAAAAAGATCCCCAGTGAGTTTAACAGAGGACTGGGAAACAGAACCGCGATCTACACCCCATTTGCCCAGGCAATTCCCAATGTACCGGTTATCGATCGTGAAAACTGTATCAAATTTAAGACTGGAAAATGCGGTGCCTGCGCGAAAGTCTGCCAGGCAGGAGCCATTGATTATGAGCAGCAGGATGAGATCGTAACGCAGAAATATGGCGCGATTGTCGTTGCTACCGGATTTGATGTGATCAAACTGGACAATTATGACGAATATGCATACAGCCAGAGCAAGGATGTCATCACTTCCTTGGAGCTGGAACGTATTATGAACGCAGCAGGACCGACCAAGGGTCATCTGGAGCGTCTCTCTGACGGAAAAGCACCGAAGGAGATGGTATTTATCCAGTGCGTGGGCAGCCGCTGCTCTGACAACAGAGGAAAGAGCTACTGTTCCAAGATCTGTTGTATGTATACGGCAAAACATGCCATGCTGATCCGTGATAAATATCCGGATGTAAACGTAACGGTATTTTATATTGATGTGCGTACACCGGGTAAGAACTTTGATGAATTTTACAGAAGGGCCGTTGAGCAGTACGGCGTGAACTATATCAAAGGACAGGTTGGAAAGGTCATCCCGCAGCCGGATGGAAAACTTCTGGTACAGGGTGTTGACCTTCTGGATAATAAGCAGATTAAGAAAGAAGCGGATATGGTCGTTCTGGCGGCAGCCATTGAACCGAATCCGGATGTGAGAAAGATTGCCACCATGCTGACAGCCAGCATTGATACCAACAACTTCCTGACAGAAGCCCATGCAAAATTACGTCCGGTAGAATCACCGACCGCAGGAATTTTCCTTTCCGGTGTCTGCCAGGGACCAAAAGATATTCCGGAAACAGTCGCACAGGCAGGTGCAGCATCAGTGAAAGTCATTGGATTACTTGCAAAAGACAAGCTGACCACCAATCCGTGTACGGCACAGTCGGATGAGCTTCTGTGTAATGGATGCTCTACCTGTGCAAATGTATGCCCGTATGGAGCAATTTCCTATGAGGATCATCAGGTCAATGACCATGGTATCCGGGAGACCAGAAGAGTGGCAGTGGTCAACGGAGCACTTTGCCAGGGCTGCGGTGCATGTACGGTTGCGTGTCCGTCCGGAGCCATGGATCTGAAAGGATTCTCCAACAGACAGATTATCGCGGAGGTAGATGCAATATGTCGATAGAAAATAACGAAACCACATTCAGACCGAAGATCGTTGCATTCTGCTGTAACTGGTGCAGTTATGCGGGAGCCGATCTGGCAGGAAGCAGCAGGCTTTCCTATCCGGCAGATGTAAAGATCATCCGCGTTCCCTGTTCCTGCCGTGTCAATCCCATGTTTATTCTCCGGGCATTTGAAAAGGGGGCGGACGGAGTCATCCTCTGCGGATGCCATCCGGGAGACTGTCACTATACAACAGGCAATTTCTATGCAAGACGCCGTATGACCCTGTTATTTTCCATGCTGGATTTCATCGGAGTGGAAAACGGACGTACCCGCGTAGAGTGGGTATCTGCGGCAGAGGGTGTGAAATTCTCACAGACCATGAATGAATTTGTAGAGAAGATTACGTCTCTTGGCAGAAATGTGAGATTGGAGGATTTACGATGCAGGAACTGATAAAGAGGGCAAAAGAGCTGCTTGCAGACGGAACCGTTGCAAGAGTGCTTGGCTGGAAAGCCGGAGACATGCCCTGGAATCCGGAGCCGGCATATTTTGAGACAGAAGACAGTCTGAAGAATTTTGTGTACGACGGCTTCTGTGGAGCAAACTTAAGTAAATATATGATCGAAGCTTCCAAGCTGGAAGGAAAGACGTTAGTCTGTTTAAAACCATGCGATACCTACAGCTTTAATCAGTTATTAAAAGAGCACAGGGTAGATCGTGAAAAAGCCTATATCATCGGAGTCGGATGCAGAGGAAAACTCAATGTGGAAAATATCCGGTCCATGGGAATCAAGGGAATTACAGACATTGAGGGCGCACAGATTGAAAATGAATCCGATGAACTGACGGTGAAGACTCTTTATGGAGAGAAGACCGTTGCTTACAAAGCTGCCATGCTTGCCCGCTGCCATGTGTGCAAAAGAAAAGAGCATAAGATTTATGACGAACTGATCGGCGAGTCCGGAGATACCAAAGATGCAGATCGTTTCGCAGAAGTGGAAATGATCGAGGCAATGACTCCGGAAGAGCGATTCGCATTTTTTCAGAAGGAGCTGAGCAAATGTATCCGCTGTAATGCCTGCCGAAATGTCTGTCCGGCATGCAGCTGCCGTAAATGTGTATTCGACAGCACCAAGTTTGACAGCGCACAGAAGGCCAACAGCGATTCCTTTGAAGAGAAGATGTTTCATATTATCCGTGCCTTCCATGTGGCTGGCCGTTGTACAGACTGTGGGGAGTGCAGCAGAGTATGTCCCCAGGGAATTCCGCTTCACCTGTTTAACCGGAAGTTTATCAAGGACATTGATACGTTCTACGGCGAATATCAGGCAGGAGACGATGCAGAGAGCAAAGGCCCACTGACCAGCTATACCTTTGAGGATGTGGAACCCAGCATTGTGGGAGAAAGGGGATAATGGATGTACAAGATGAAAAAAGAAAATCTGACGGCATTATTCCGTGCCATTGCCGCAGAGCAGGAACTGTACGTGCCTGTAAAGACTGCCGGAAAAGTGAACTTCGGACCCTGGTCTGAAGATGCAGAAGTGGACGTAACCACTTTAAAAAGTGTAAAATCTCCCAAAGATATTTTCTTCCCCCAGAGTGAGAACCTTTATACCTGTGAGCGGGAAGGAAAGCAGCTGAAAGTAGAACCGGCTGCATTAAAAGAACAGAAATTTACCGTATTTGGCATGAGAGCCTGTGATGTACAGGGCGTGACTGTGCTGGATCAGGTATTTTTATCAGATCCGGTGGACAGCTTTTATGCAGCCAGAAGAGAACATGGAACTATGGTTGCCGTTGCCTGTCATGAACCGGAGGAGAGCTGCTTCTGTAAGGTATTTGGCATTGACTGTGCAGATCCGGCAGCAGATGTGGCTGCCTGGTTTGTGGAGGAAGACCTGTACTGGAAAGCTCTGACGGAAAAAGGGGAGCTTCTCACAGAGCAGGTGAAAGCGCTTCTCACAGAAGCGGAAGCTGCGGATGAGCAGAAGGTTGAGCAGGAGAAGAACCAGATCCGTGAAATCGTGGAGAAGCTTCCTTACAGCCATCTTTCACTGAAAGGCTGGAACGGAGACGCTACAGACACCCGGTTTAATTCCCCTGTCTGGGAGGAGCTTTACAAGCCCTGTCTGGGATGCGGCACCTGTACGTTTGTCTGCCCGACCTGTCAGTGCTACGATATCAAAGACTATGATACCGGACATGGTGTGAAGCGGTTCCGCTGCTGGGATTCCTGTATGTATTCTGACTTTACCCTGATGGCTGCCGGCAACAACCGTACCAGCCAGATGCAGAGATTCCGTCAGCGTTTTATGCATAAGCTGGTATATTTTCCGGCGAATAACAACGGAATGTATTCCTGTGTAGGCTGCGGCCGCTGCGTGGAAAAATGTTCGTCTGCCCTGAATATTGTGAAAGTCATCAAGGCATTTGAAAAAGAAGGGGGAGCCGAAGCATGAGCGAATGTACCTGCCATAAAAATTATACAGTGGATGTGCTGATTCCCCAGGTTGGAGTCATCACTGATATCCGCCAGGAGACGCCGGATGTAAAAACCTTCCGTGTGAATGCACCGGGAGGCGGCAAATTGTTTGAACATATGCCCGGACAGTGTGCGATGCTGTGTGTACCGGGTGTCAGCGAAGGAATGTTTTCCATCACTTCTTCACCGACCAATAAAGAGTATCAGGAGTTCAGTATTAAGAGATGCGGAACTCTGACAGAGAGTCTTCACAGTCTGCAGGTGGGCGATGAGATCACTGTCCGCGGACCGTACGGAAATCATTTTCCGGTGGAAGATAAGCTGAAAGGAAAGAATCTTCTGTTTATTGCCGGAGGTATCGGCCTTGCACCGCTTCGTTCTGTGATTAACTATGTGCTGGCGAACAGATCGGATTATGGAACGGTAGATATCCTGTATGGTTCCCGTTCTGCGGATGATCTGGTACAGCTGAAGGAAATTCAGGAAGTCTGGATGAAAGCAGAAAATGTCAACGTCTATCTGACCATTGACCGGGAGCAGGAAGGCTGGGACGGCCATGTGGGATTTGTTCCAACTTATCTGAAAGAGATCGGATTTGATACGGACAAGACCGCACTGGTATGCGGACCGCCTATCATGATCAAATTCGTACTTGCCGGTCTGGAGGAGCTGGGATTTTCCAGAGACCAGGTATATACTACGCTGGAGCTCCGGATGAAATGCGGTATCGGAAAATGCGGACGCTGCAATATTGGAACCAAGTACGTATGCAAGGACGGTCCGGTATTCCGTTGTGATGAACTGGACGAACTGCCTGCAGAGTACTAAAGAAAGGATGACGAAAATGGAAAATATGGTAAATGTCTATTTCTTCGGCAAAAAATACAGTGTTCCGGCAGATCTGACCATCATGACTGCCATGGAATATGCCGGATATACATTAAAGAGAGGCTGTGGCTGCCGTCATGGATTCTGCGGTGCCTGTGCAACCATTTACAGAATTAAAGGAAAGAACGAATTAAAGACCTGTCTGGCCTGTCAGACTCAGGTCGAGGAAGGCATGTATGTGGCAAGTATTCCGTTCTTCCCAACCGATAAACGGACCTATGATATCAAAGAACTGAAACCGGGTCAGCAGGTGATGATGGAGCTGTATCCGGAAATTTACAGCTGTATCGGGTGCAATGCCTGTACCAAAGCCTGTACACAGGATCTGAATGTCATGCAGTATATTGCCTACGCACAGAGAGGCGAGCTGGAGAAATGTGCAGAGGAATCATTTGACTGTGTCAGCTGCGGCTGCTGTTCCGTCCGCTGTCCGGCAGAAATTTCCCATCCGATGGTAGGTCTGCTGGCAAGACGTCTGACCGGTAAATATATTGCTCCTGAAGCAAAACATCTGACCAAACGTGTGGAAGAGATACACGAAGGTGCCTATGATGACCTGATCGAGCAGATCATGCAGAAGCCCATTACCGAGATGCAGGAACTTTACAACAACAGAGAGATTGAAAAATAAGGAGGGCATGAAACATGTATGCACCATATCCGGAAAATATGATGGAATCGGTCAGAAAGGTAGAAGCGACGAGAGCAGAGCGTATGAAGACGGAGCCGAGACGACTGACAGCAGAGGAAAAAGATGCTCTTCTGGAAAAATTCCATCCGGATTATAATCCGAATGCATTTGCAGAAATTAAAGTCGGACCGAATAAAGGTCAGAAAGCGCCGCTGGAGCTGGCAGAAATGCTTCACTCCACCAGCCGTCTGATGAATGAGAAAATTGATCTTCACAAGGTAGATTATGATGTGGATGTGCTGGTCATTGGCGGCGGCGGTGCAGGTTCCTCCTGTGCCATTGAAGCACACAATGCAGGCGCCAATGTCATGATCGTGACCAAACTCCGCATTGGTGATGCCAATACCATGATGGCAGAGGGCGGAATTCAGGCAGCAGATAAAGAAAACGATTCTCCGGTACAGCATTATCTGGACTGCTTCGGTGGCGGACATTTCGCTGCAAAACCGGAACTGGTAAAGAGACTGGTTATGGAAGCACCGGATGCCATCAAATGGCTGAATGAACTGGGCGTGGAGTTTGATAAAGATGCAGACGGAACCATGATTACCACCCACGGCGGCGGTACTTCCAGAAAGAGAATGCATGCGGCAAAGGATTACTCCGGATCAGAGATCATGCGTACCATCCGCGACGAGGTACAGAACCTTGGAATTCCTGTAATCGAATTTACATCTGCAGTTGAACTTCTGAAAGACGAAAAAGGACAGGTGGCAGGTACGGTTCTCCTGAATATGGAGACCGGTGATTATTCCGTTGCAAGAGCAAAGACCGTTGTCATTGCCACAGGTGGCGGCGGAAGAATGCATTATCAGGGATTCCCGACTTCCAACCATTACGGCGCAACCGCAGATGGTCTGGTACTGGGTTACCGCGCAGGCGCTTCCCTGCTCTATCAGGATTCCATCCAGTATCATCCGACGGGCGCTGTTTATCCGTCACAGATTCTCGGCGCGCTGGTGACTGAGAAAGTCCGTTCCGTGGGCGCACAGCTGGTAAACGCCAATGGCGAAGCTTACATCCATCCGCTGGAAACCCGTGACGTCAATGCTTCCGGTGTTATCCGTGAATGCAGGGAAGGCCGCGGTGTGGAAGTGCCGGGAGGACAGCAGGGCGTATGGCTTGACACTCCCATGATCGAGATCCTTGGCGGCGAGGGAACGATTGAAAAGAGAATTCCGGCCATGTTCCGTATGTATATGAACTACGGCATTGATATGAGAAAAGTGCCGATTGTTATTTATCCGACCCTTCATTATCAGAATGGCGGACTGGAGATCGACGGAGACGGATTTACCAAAGAAATCCCGAACCTTCTGGTTGCAGGAGAGGCAGCAGGCGGTATCCACGGAAGAAACCGTCTGATGGGTAACTCCCTTCTGGATGTCATTGTATTTGGAAGAAATGCCGGTAAAAAAGCGGCAGCAAAATGTAAGTCCGTTGAGCTTGGCGAAGCGAATCTGAACCATATTTATGCCTATGCAGAGGAACTGGAGAAGGCAGGCCTTCATACGGAGAAAGTATCTCCTATGCTGCTTCCAAATTATGCAAGACATGAGCAGCGGTAGGTGTTATAATTAGTGGAAACGGGACAAAGGAGATTTGCCATGATACGTGAAGTGAATGTAAGCCAGCTCACCGACGTGATTGAGCGGCTGTGTATTGAAGCAAATGAGCATCTTCCGTCCGACGTGAAATGTGCCATCGAGCATTGCCGCGCCTGTGAGGACGGAGAGATTGCCCAGGGAGTACTCGACAACATTATTGATAACTATAAGATTGCAGATACCGAAAATGTGCCGGTCTGTCAGGATACCGGAATGGCCTGTGTCTTTCTGGAGATTGGACAGGACGTACATCTGACGGGCGGAGATTTGACAGAAGCAGTCAATGAAGGCGTCCGCAGAGGGTATGACAAAGGATATTTGAGAAAATCCGTTGTCAAAGATCCGGTTCGCAGAGGCAACACCGGCGATAACACACCGGCGATGCTGTATACGGAAATCGTACCGGGAGATCAGATCAAAGTAACGGTGGGACCGAAAGGTTTCGGAAGTGAAAATATGAGTATGATCCGTATGTTCAAGCCGTCAGCAGGACTGCAGGGAATCAAGGATTTTATTCTGGAAGTGGTAGAGACCGCAGGCCCGAACCCCTGCCCGCCTATGGTAGTTGGCGTGGGAATTGGCGGAACCTTCGATAAATGTGCGCTTCTGGCAAAGAAAGCGCTCATGCGTCCGCTGGATTCTGAAAATCCGGATCCCTTCTATGCAGATCTGGAAAAAGAGATGCTGGAAAAGATCAACAAGCTTGGTATCGGACCCCAGGGATTTGGCGGAAAGACCACAGCCATTGGTCTGAATATTGAGACATTACCGACTCATATTGCAGGTATGCCCTGTGCAGTCAATATTAACTGCCATGTGACACGCCATAAGACGGAGGTGATTTAGATGGCAGCAAGAAAGATTACCTTACCATTGACGGAAGAACTGGCAAAGACCCTGCATGCAGGAGACAGCGTCCTTCTGACCGGCACCATCTATACGTCCCGTGATGCAGGACACAAGAGAATGTGTGAAGCGTTGGCAAGAGGAGAGAAGATTCCTTTTGATCCGACAGATGCAACCATCTACTATGTAGGACCCACACCGGCAAAACCGGGACAGGTCATTGGAAGTGCAGGACCGACCACCAGCGGACGTATGGATGCTTATGCACCGACCATGATGTCCGTAGGCGCCCGCGGCATGATCGGAAAAGGCGCAAGACTTCCGGAAGTAGTAGAGGCTATGAAGAAATACAGCGGCGTATACTTTGGAGCCATCGGCGGAGCGGGAGCACTGCTTGCAAAATGTATTAAAAAATGCGAACTGATCGCATATGAAGATCTGGGTGCGGAAGCACTTCGGAAACTGTATGTGGAAGATATGCCGCTGGTTGTCATTATTGACAGCGAGGGCAATAACCTTTATGAAGAAGGAAGAAAATCCTATCTGAAGGAACATGCAGAGTAAACAGACAGATTAACTAAAAAAGTGTATTCCTGATTCTATACGAATCTTTGGAATACACTTTTTTTCATAGTATTTTATTGACCCATTTCCTTGAAAATACCTTTCATGACGAAAATGGCAAGGAAGAAGGTACAGATATCGGCAATGGGCTGAGAGATCTGGATGCCCAGAAGACCGATGGACGGTGTCAGAATCAGGAGTGCCGGGATCAGAAACAATCCCTGACGGCCGATGGAGACTAAGGTGGCACGAATACCGTAACCGATGGACTGGGGCATCATATTTCCCATAACAATGACACCCTGCAGCGGAAGGGTGATGAGCTGCAGACGCAGTGCCAGAGTACCGATCTCGATGACATCCGGGTCGCCTTTTCGGAACAGTTCAATGATGTGTCCGGAAAATGCAAAGCCGGTCAGACAGAAAATTAACAGCACACCGGTGCTAACTTTAATACAGAACCAGCAGGCTTCTTTGACGCGGTCGTACATTTTGGCGCCGAAGCAGTAGCTGCACACCGGCTGGAACCCCTGCCCGAATCCGATAATGGCGGAGTTGATGAACATCATAAACCGGCTGACGATGGACATGGCGGCAATGGCAGCGTCACCATAGGGATGAGCCATGATGTTCATGATAATGGTAGCTACACTGGCAATGCCTTGACGACCAAGAGACGGAATTCCGCCGTAAAAAATATTCTGGTAAATGTCCAGTGTCGGGCGGAAGTTCTTCGGATGAATGGTAATGCATTCCTTTTTCGTATTGCACAAGAAAAGCAGAATGCAGAAGCTGATCACCTGGGACAGGGCTGTCGCCAGTGCCGCTCCGGATGTCCCCAGTCCAAGACCGAAGATAAAGATCGGATCCAGAAGCATATTCAGGACACCACCGATGGTGATGCCGACCATGGCAAAGAGAGCCTTTCCCTGAAAGCGCAGCAGGTTATTCATGATGAAGGAAGTCACCATGAAAGGTGCCGCCAGAAAAATATACCGCGCATAGGCTTCCGCATAAGGTGCAATGGTTTCGGTTGCACCAAGGAAAAAGACCACGTTTCTAAGATTCAGATTTCCCAGAACTGCAATCAAAAGTCCGATAATTGCTCCCGTAAAAAATGCAATAGAAGCTACCTGCTCTGCCAGCTGCCGTTTTCCGGCACCGATGGAACGGGCAATGTAGTTGCCGCTTCCCATACCGACCATGAAGGACAGCGCCTGGATAATCGCCATGGCAGAGAAGACAATGCCAATAGCTCCGGAAGCGCTGGTTCCCAGCTGGCTTACGAAAAAGGTATCGGCCATATTATAAATAGATGTGACCAGCATGCTGATAATGGTAGGTATCGCCAGCTTCGGAATGATCCGGTTGACCGGCGCATTAGCCATCTCATAATACTGATCGTGAATAGTCGTTGTATCAGACATATGGATACACCTCATTTCTCTGGATTTGTTGTATTACAACAGAGGAAGTATAGCACAATTTGCCGGGAGTGGATAGACTCCTTTTACG
>CAVFMZ010000066.1:0-15674 GCA_963623675.1 Firmicutes bacterium CAG:176
GTTATGGTCACACCGGTTCAAACGAAAAGCTCACACCGTTGAGCCGAAATCTGCACATTAGGCACATGGATATTAATTTCAAATCAATATATATTGAAAAAAAGCATATTGAGGATTCTGTAGAAGCAACCGGTAAACTTAGCAAACAATTGGCAGCATTTATACGGGAGAATTACAATTTCTTCTGTAGTTTTGATTGTGTGAAAATTTATTATGATAATGGTCAGGTAGAAGTGACAAAAATATTGTCATCGGTATTTAATACTCTGCTTGAAAATGTAGAATTTCGAAAGGTATTGCCTGCGGATTACAGATTGTTTCAAGTGGCTGATTTAATTTGTACATTGAAACTTACAGAGCTAAAAATGGAAAGTCATACTTTATCCAAATCCGAAATTTTTTTCTTTAATGATGAAAGAACATTGAAGAAAAATTATTTAAAACCTTTGATAAAGAAGGAGCTGTAAAAATCATATAGGATATCCAGTGTAAAAGTAAGAAAAAATAATACATCTGGGGACAAATTGTCCCCAGATCCCCGTTGAAAATTATCTGAAAATAACATACAATCTTACTAAGGCACAATGTACCGAAATTCAATCAAAAAACGGAGGGAAAAGCAATGGCAGCAAACAAGTATGCGGGAACGCAGACAGAGAAGAATTTACAGGAGGCATTTGCAGGGGAGTCCCAGGCCAGAAATAAGTATACCTATTTTGCATCTGTGGCAAAAAAAGAGGGTTATGAGCAGATGTCCTCATTATTCCTGAAGACAGCGGATAATGAGAAAGAACATGCAAAAATGTGGTTCAAGGAACTGGCAGGAATCGGTGATACCAAAGCAAATCTTGCTGCAGCTGCAGAGGGTGAGAACTATGAGTGGACTGACATGTATGAGGGCTTTGCAAAAACTGCGGAGGAAGAAGGATTCCCGGAGCTGGCTGCTAAGTTCAGAGCAGTAGGTGAGATTGAGAAACATCATGAGGAAAGATATCGTGCACTTCTTAAAAATATTGAGACGGCACAGGTATTTGAGAAGAGTGAAGTAAAAGTGTGGGAGTGCCGCAACTGTGGACATATTGTAGTGGGAACCAAAGCCCCGGAAGTCTGTCCGGTATGCGCACATCCGCAGAGCTACTTTGAAGTGCATGCAGAAAACTATTAAGAGAATGCAATAACAGAAAGAACAAACAGAGGTCTGTGTTGGCAGGCCTCTGTTTCTTTATATGTGCCGTTGGGCACTAAGGGATTTTTTTAATGATTCTTTTATAAAACCACAGCGCTGCTATGGTGGAGATACAATCCACAATGGGCTGCACCATGGTACAACCATACATGGGGATCAGTCCATGCGGCGAACGCCTCGAAACGGTCGCGGTGGTCATGAATCTGCTCAGCGGTGTAGTCATTGATGCGTTTGGCGGCATCAATAGCTTTTTCCGTGCTGAGAATAGACTGAATGGTAGGAGAGGACAGGGAAAGAATGGTCTTTTCAATGCCTGCCTCATCCATCAATTCCAACCGTTTGCCGGAAATGTCGCACATGGTGGATTTGGCGAGCTCCCATACATCAACGCCCTCATGGATAAAGTAACGTTTTACATCCTGCAGATATTCTTCTGTTGCAAAGTGCTCTTCCAGTGCAATTTTGCCTTTCATAGTCAAATCACCTCTAAATCTTTATGAATGATCTCCTGCGCAGAAGATTTCGTTGTTTAAAGCATACAGGGACAGAATAGTTGATGTCAATTCAAAGGCGTGATACAATTATGACAAAACGGAATAATATAGAAAGAGGAGATCTTCCATGGATATTCAGCAACTGAGACTGCTGCTGGTACTGGCAGAGCGCCGCAACTTTACAGAAGCTGCTTATGACTGCGCAATCTCGCAATCCTCCCTGTCAAAACATTTGATGAAAGTGGAGAGCGAACTGGGCGGCGTGCAGCTGTTTGACCGTTCCACCCGCCCTGTTTCTCCTACAAAGGATGGTGAGGTGTTTCTTGCAGCCGCCCGGCAAATGGTGGACATTTATGATAATATGCTGCTTTCGCTGGATGGAACAGGTGATAAAAACCATTCCCGCCTGCGGATCGGCTCGATCCCCGTCATGGGACGGATGGGTGTTTTTGCGATGATCAAAGAGTTTCGCCGTGCACTTTCTCCGTCGGCGGATATTGAGATTGTGGATCGCCCGTCAAAAGATCTGCTGGAACTGTTGGGGGCAAAAGAAATTGATACTGCGATACTGGTTCTCCCTCATCAGCATGAGCCGGGAGGAAATTTCCTAATGTATCGACTGGCCTCTAATCCGTTGTATATCATTATCAGCAGAAAACATCCCAAATATTATCTTCTGAAAAATGGAGAGATGGATTTATCGGAAGAAATGGCTGCCATTCTCGATGAGAAGACCGGTATGTACGATGCCTGCAGGCAGGCGTGCAAAGCACTGGGAATATCTGAAAAACACATACGGTCATACCGTAACATTGAACCAATTTTAGAACTGGTTCGTGATCAGGAATGTATCAGTCTGCTGACCGGCTATATGGTCAATCATTATGACGATACAGACGTATCCGCCATTCCCTTCCAACCGGAAATATGTACAGATCTCGTACTGGTTACAAGAAACGAAAAACCTGCACCATTGCTGCGGCAGTTTATCAGTCATGCGCGGCAGTGGAGCAGACAAATGCGATAGACATTTGAGATACTTATATGTTTTACAGCGTTGTAAGGACAGGGAAAATGAAGGAAGAATATTATCAGATTGGTGAGGTCAGCAGGATTACAGGAATATCAAAGGATACTCTGCATTTTTATACGAAGATCGGGCTGGTAACACCAGACTATATTAACCCGGAAAATCACTATCATTATTATTCCAGATGGAATATGTATCAGCTGGATATTATTACTACCTGCCGGAATCTGAAGATTCCATTGGAAAAAGTAAAAGAAATTATCTCCTCCAGAGATAATGAAAAAGTGGTAAAGCTTCTTATGGAATATCAGAGCGAAGCGTTACGCCTCAGTCAGTATTACAGGCAGGTAGCGGATGATATCAGCTGGTATTATGAGGAAAATGAGCATATCAAATCACAGATGTCTGACTGTGAAGTACGTGTGGCATATTTTGAGCCGGAAACCGTAATTGTGGGAAATCAGAAACGAAAAGATTCTTCTTATCATGCAAATCTTCAGAATGTTTTAAAGCAGGAATTTCAGACGACCAATTTTGTCTGGAGAAAATATGGATATTTTCTGGATACGGAGAGATTTTTCACAAATGAACTTCGAAAATACCGGGAATATGTAAAGCTGCCGGACGGTGATTACAGTTCTGTAAATCCGGAGCATTTATATACCCTTCCCGGAGGAAAGTATGCGGTATGTACGATACCAATTAAAAATGAAACCGCCGATTTTTCTGTGCTGATTGATTGGCTGAGAGAGAATCATTACAGGACGGATGCTGTTTTTGCGGAAGAAGTGGGATTTCAGTTATTTAAATATATTTATCATTACTACTGCGAGATAAAACTGCATCTGATTTCTGAATAAATGTTATTGACCGTGTAGTAACTCCACGGTTTAAAATACCTTCTGAAGAAATTCAGGAGGTTTTTTTATTATGAATGTTGAGAATAGATCCATTCCAGGATTACTTTTAAAAATGGCACCACCGGTTATGCTGGCACTTCTTATTCAGTCTGTCTATAATATTGCGGACAGCTTTTTTGTTGCAAGATATTCAACAGAAGGACTCACTGCATTGTCTATCGTCTATCCTGCACAGCTTCTGATCATCGCACTGGCCACGGGAACGGGAGCCGGTGTCAATATTTTGATTTCAAGGCTGGATGGAAGAGGAGAAACAGAGGCACAGCATGATATTATAAAAAGTGGACTGCTGCTGAACATTTTTCATTTTTTCATCTTTGCCATTGCCGGAAATATACTGGCAAATGGTTATTTTTCCCTTTCAACAGGAAATGCTGTGGTAAAAGCACAGGGAATTCTATACAGCAGAATTGTTTTCAGCGGTTCTCTTGGATTATTTACAGAATCTGTCTGCACTAAAATTCTGCAGGCAAGAGGAAATATGATGCTTCCCATGATTGCGCAGGTGACAGGCTCCGTTGTCAATATTATATTAGATGTCATCCTGATCTTTGGAGCAGGACGAATTCCGTCTTTTGGCATTATGGGAGCCGCCATCGCTACGGTGATCGGACAATGGGTTGCCATGATGATTACTTTATTTGCCGTAATGAAAAAGTATTCTTTGAGAGGACAGTTTAAGCTGGATGCCTGCCGACAGATCTATGCAAATGGAATCGGTTCGATTGTTACGCAGTCCCTGTATACCATTTATATTGTCGGCTTGAATATGATTCTGAAACTTTTTACAGAGGATGCTGTGACCGTATTAGGAATATATTATAAGATACAGTCCTTCTTTTTTATTCCGCTGCTTGGATTTCAGCAGGTATTGCTGCCATTATTCAGTTATCATTATGGAGCAGGTGATCATCAGAGAAACAGGGAAATTTTAAAATATTCTATAATGTTTTCGACGGGTATTATGGCAGTGGCGACGGGGATCTTTTTTCTGTTTCCTGAAAAACTTGTACAGATATTTTCCACAGAAACTGCAATCGTGGCCATTGGAAAATATGCATTCCCGGTCATTTCTGTCAGTTTTGTTTTTGCGGGACTTACAATTGTTATAACTTCCTGTTTACAGGGAATTGCACATATGAAAGCGAGTCTTTTTATTATTGTGCTGCGCCAGATCGTTCTTCTCGTCCCACTGGCATGGCTGTTCCATTTTATTTGGCTGAATGCAGTATGGTGGACCTTCCCGGTTACAGAGGTTATTGCAAGTATGACAGGAGTGGTTATTATTTTTACATTGTACAGGAAATAAAGATCATTCCCCAATCAGCGGGTGCTCCTGATAATATCGTTTCGTAAAATTTAAAAATTTCTGCATATCATTGCTGATATATTTTCCTTTTTTCCAAACCATACCAATTTTAATAAAGAGCGGCGGCTGGAGCGGAATCTGAACAATGTTCGGAAACTTATCCGTCATGCTGGAGTAAAGAAAACAGCCACAGTGGTTATTTTTCAGAAACTGCAGGGTGGTGTAGATCTGGCTGCTGCGCATAAAAATGCGCGGGGTATAACCGTCCAGCTCAAAGCGGATTTTCAGAAGCTGGTTCTGGACCGAGTCTCCGTTGAAGAAAATCAGCGGTTCCTGCGCCATATCCTGAATAGTCACCTGCTCTTTTTTTGCCAGACGGTGTTCGTGGCTGACGCAGAAGACAACCTGGTCATTTGCCAAAAGTGCGTGGTGAAATTTATCAATGTTATACTGCTCCATATTGACCAGCGCCAGATCAAGGGTGTCGTTTTGGACCAGATTACAGGCACGGACAGAACCATATTCCTCCAATACGACCGGTACATCCGGGAATTCTTTCAGAAATGCATCTAATAATTCCGGAAAAAAGACGGTACTGAGCATGGGAGGTATTCCAATTCGGAGGGGTGGCTTTACCTTGGACAGACCGAAGCAGTCTGCCTGCAGTTCACTGCAGTACTGGAGAATATAGGTGGCTTTCTCATAGAGTGTTTCACCCTCTACAGTGAGGATCAACTGGTTTCCCTTCCTATAAAAAAGCGTAATTCCAAACTCTACTTCCAGATCCCGGATGGCCATGGAGACGGTTGGCTGGGTTACATATAATTCTTCCGCCGCTTTTGTGATACTGTGACAGCGGCTTGCGGTGCAGAAATAGCGCAGCTGATTCAGTGTCATAAGGTTTGTTTCCTCCCTTTTTGCTCATGTATGGCTTCTCACCATATACATGCGCCGAAATATGCTCCTGTATGCAAGCATACGTCACATATTTACGGGCATGTGCATGGCTCTGAATAGTTACAAGAAATTGATAAATAATGTAATTACCAGGCTGTTCAGAAAATCCGCGAACAGACTTCCCACCAGCGGGATCAGAAGATACGCTTTGACTGACGGGGCATATTTCTCACACAGTACCTGCATATTAGCCATGGCATTGGGCGTAGCACCCATGCCGAATCCGCAGACGCCGGAACAGATCACTGCCGCATCGTAATCCCGTCCCATGACATTGAAGATGACAAAATACGTGAAAACAAACATCAGTACCACCTGACCTGCCAGTAAAATCAGCAGCGGAAGCGCCAGATCCGCCAGCTGCCAGAGCTTCAGCGTGATCATGGCAATACCAAGGAACAGAGACAGGCTAATACCGCCGATGTCGTTGATCTCACCCATATAAGTCGTGTATTTTCCGGTATATTCACCAATATTTCTCATAACAGCAGCTGCGATCATAGCTCCGATATAGATCGGAAAGGTCATGCCGGTCATGGACAGCAGATCTGACAGGATCGTGCCGATACCCATGGCAATAATCAGCTGAAAGACAGCGGCCGGATACATGCTGGTATGTCGTTCATGCTTCCGCTCCTCTTCTACCAGAAGGCTGTCATCCTCTGCAACTGCTGTGGACAGGAGATTCTTCTTCTCAATCAGACGTTTTCCGATGGGACCTCCCATCATGCTGCCTGCGATCAGACCAAAGGTGGCAGCTGCGGTACAGAGCGTGGAAGCGCCTTCGATGCCAAAGTCCTCCAGCACCGGACCGAATGCACCTGCGGTACCGTGTCCGCCGACCATGGGGATAGAACCGGTACATAAGCCCACCAGCACATCAATGTGCAATAATTTTGCAAGGCCTACTGCCAGGAAGTTCTGGGAGACAATAAGTATGATGACCAGTCCCAGAAATACAATCAGTGCTTTTCCGCCGCTTTTCAGGACTTTTAAGTTAGCCTGAAAACCTACAGATGTGAAGAAAAATACCATGCACACTTCTTTTAAAATGTCATCAAATGAAAACTCTGCAATTCCGGTGACGTAACATACACAGGTCAGCACTGCGAATACCACTCCTCCGATGACCGGGGCCGGAATGCAGAACCGTTCCAGAATGTTTACCCGTTTTCTTAAAAATTTTCCAAGCATCAGAGCCACAACCGCTGCGGAAATGGTCTGATACATATCAAGATGTATAATGTTCATTCGTTTATCTGTTTCCTTCCTTTGTGGTTACGTCAATGCCGCATTCCTTATAATATGCCGCGGCTCCCGGATGAAATGGAACAGAGATTCCTTCGGTGGAGGAAGCCTCTTCCAGTGTCAGATCCAGAGGAAGCGCATACTGCAGTTTCTGACTGTCTGTAAACAAAATTTCCGTCAGCTGCTTTACAGTATCTGCCGATAATTTGTCGCTGGCCAGGAGAAGCGCTTTCACGCCTACCGTGGAAACTTCCTCTGTCTGTCCGTGATAAGTATCTGCCGGAATCACATACGGCTCATATGCCGGGTAAGCGCTCAGAAGCCGCCCGGCACCCTCTCCGTCTACATTCAGGAAACGAATATCACATTGCCGTGCCAGTTCTTCCAGCACGGTCGTCTGCACACCTGCCGTACAGAACATGGCGTCAATCTCCCCGTTCTGCAGCGCGTCCGCTGCTTCTGTATACGTAAAATGTTTCATTTCCACCAGTCGGTCACCAAGGCCGTAAGCTTCCAGAATCTGCCGGGCATTCTGCTCGGTTCCTGATTCTTCCTCGCCAATGCTCACGGTCTTTCCCTGCAGATCTTCTATGGATGTGATATCCGAATCTGCGCGGACTGCAATCTGGCAGGCCTCCGTATAAAGTCCCGCCACTGCACTGAAATTTTCATAAGAATCACTTTCTGCAAATACACCGGTCCCCGCATAAGCATCCTCCGCCATATCCGCCTGGGCAATGGCCATCTGCACATAATCCTCGGAAAGCAGACGGATATTGGCAGCTGATCCGGCCGTCGTCCGCACTTCAACAGGATCTGTTCCTTCTGCTTCCTCGGCAAGCTTTGCAAAAGCATCGCCAAATGCCTGATACATTCCGCCCAGTCCTGCGGCACCGAAGCGGATGCGTCCGGCACTGCTGCCGCATCCCATCAGAACCAGTGCTGCCATTCCGACGGCAAATAACTGTTTTGTCTTCATTTATTATCCCTCTCTTATTTCTGTCCTGCCCACCGACTGCTGTAACCGCTCTTTTAAAAGCGTATTCCGTCTGGTGACCGTCACATTCCGCACGGCACAGGCAAGGGCTTTTCTGGTTCCTACCATGACAAGAATTTTCTTTGCCCTGGTAATTCCCGTATAGATCAAATTTCTCTGCAGCATCACATAATGATTCATAAGCACCGGCATCACCACAATAGGGTATTCCGATCCCTGCGCTTTGTGAATGGTGGTGGCATAGGCATGTACCAGTTCATCCAGTTCGGAGGACTCATATTCCACCACATGCTGATCAAAATTGACTTTCAATGTCCGATTCTGGAGATCCACCGATTCAATGATACCGATGTCTCCGTTAAATACTTCTTTATCATAATTATTCCGGATCTGCATGACTTTGTCATCCCGCCGGAAAATAAAACCGCTTCGACGCAGCCCGTCTCCCTGAGGATTCAATGCTTCCTGAAGCGCTAGGTTAAGATTCGTCGCGCCCACCATGCCTTTCTGCATGGGCGTCAACACCTGAATCTGCGAGGATGGCGTGCGGTAATAGCGGGACAGCTTGTTCTGCACCAGACTGACAATCTCCCGCACCGCTTCTTCCGGGTCTTCTTTGGTGGTAAAGAAAAAGTCCGTGTCTTTTCCGTTGGAGAGATCCGGCATCTGACCTTCATTGATCCGATGGGCATTCATGATAATCCGGCTGGTCTGTGCCTGGCGGAAAATCCGGGTCAGACGGACTACCGGAACCACTCCGGAATCAATCAGATCCCGTAAGACATTTCCTGCTCCCACCGATGGCAGCTGGTCAATATCTCCCACCAGAACCAGCCGCATGCCCGCCGGGATGGCTTTGAGCAGCGAATTCATGAGTACCAGATCAATCATGGAGCACTCATCCACGATGAGCACGTCTCCTTCCAGTGGATTTTCTTCATTTTTCTGATATCCTTCCGGCGGCTTGCACTCTAAAAGCCGGTGAATGGTCTTTGCCTCCAGCCCGGTGGTCTCTGTCATCCGTTTGGCTGCCCTTCCTGTGGGCGCTGCCAGAAGAATCTTTAATCCAAAAGACTGATAGGCGGAAATAATCCCTTTCGTCGTCGTAGTCTTTCCGGTACCGGGACCTCCGGTAAGAATCATCACCTTGGAAATTGCCGCCTGCCGGATAGCATCCGCCTGAATCTCATCATATTCCATGCCGATTTTGGCTTCGATCTTTTTCACATCAATGGAAAGTGCCTCATTCCCGGTTCGTTTCCGTGCCTCCATCAGGGACGTCCACAGCCGGTCCTGCGCCGGATTCTGTAACAGTTTCCGGATCCTGGCAGCGACGCCCACCTCTGCATAGTAAAAAGGCGGCAGATAAATAGCATCCCCTGTCTCTTCCGATACCGGTTCTGAGATCACATCTTTGTCCACCAGCATCTGATCCAGCGTCATGACAATACTGCTCTCTTCCGCTTCCAGAAGTTCGGTTGCCCGCTGAATCAACTGCCCTTTATAAGCATAGACATGTCCTTCATCCGCCAGACTGCTCAGCGTATACATGATACCGCTTCGGAGACGCACAAACGCTTCTTTTCCGATGCCCAGCTTCTCCGCAATCCCGTCTGCAGTCTTAAATCCGATGCCCCAGATGTCATCCGCCAGCTGGAATGGATTTTCCTTTACCTTCGCAATACTGTCATTTCCATATTGACGGTAGATCTTGGCGGCAAAGGAAGTGCTGACCCCATGATCCTGCAGAAAAAGCATGACATTCTTGATCTCTTTCTGTCGCTCCCAGCTTTCCTGAATCTGACGGATTCGCTTTTCGCCGATACCTTCCACTTCCTTCAGTCTGGAAATATCGCATTCGATGATGTCCATCGTTTCCGTACCGAAAAGTCCCACAATGCGTTTGGCAAACCTGGGACCGACACCCTTGATCAGGCCGGAACCCAGATATTTCTCAATGCCGAAAACCGTGGCCGGAAGCGTCTCCTCCCAGCTCTCCGCCACAAACTGGCGGCCGTATTTGCTGTCCACTTTCCAGTTGCCGTCAATGAGCAGCACCGATCCCACATTGACATCCAGAAGATTTCCGATGACCGTTACCAGATCGTTATAATTTTTCACTGCACATTTCAGTACCGTATAACCATTTTCAGGATTCTGGTAGGTAATCCGCTCTACCACGCCGCGAAGCTTCATGGTCGAATGTTTCGGTTTCTCCGGAACCGCCGGATTCCTGTCCGGCGTTCCACTTCCTGCCGTCACGGATCTTCTGGCCCGTGCCTCCCGCATCTCTTTTACCATACACTCATAGACCTGCTGGTTCATCCGGCAGTCATTTAACGCCCGGTGTGCGCCGTCCGTGGTAAGGCCATAGTAAGAAGCCAGATCGGTCAGTTTATGATGGGAAAGATTTGGAAGATGCTTTTTTGCCAGCGGAAGCGTATCCACATAATCGTTGGATGGCAGTGAGCCATAATATTTTTCGGCGTCCCGGCAGATGAATTTCATATCAAAAGAAGCAATGTTGTGGCCTACCAGGGGATAACCTTCCGTGAAATCCAGAAATTCCTGCAGCACCTTTGCAAACCGTGGCGCGTGAGCTACCATCTGATCGGTGATACCGTTTACCTGGCTTGCGCCTGCCGGAATATGCCGTCCCGGATTCACCAGTGTACTGAACTCATCCACGACTTTTCCGCCCCGGACTTTCACGGCAGAAATCTCCACCACTTCGTCGTACACACGGGAAATGCCGGTAGTCTCCAGGTCAAATACCACATAATCGGGCGTATATTTCGTTTGCAGGGTTCCTCGTTTGTCTGCCATCCAATTGCTCCTTATATACAAAAGTACATTTCATTATAGCACAAATAAGACCCATCAAACAATGTGGAGGCACAAAAAAATCCCAGGACTGGGGCCAGATCCAATCCCGGGATTTTTCTATTCACCTAAATTTACCATTACATCCGATACTTCTACAGACTGGTCAATCAGTCCGTTTTCCAGCATCCAGTCAATGTTCTGCTGCCAGCAGTCATCGGTCATACTTAAAAATGCAGCATCGTCGGTCTCCATGAGTGGAAGCAGGGTCGCACAGGACTGCTCCTCCACAGACTGGGTCAGCGGGAAGTTCTCCTCGTTCTGATTTTCCATCAGAATGGCAAGGCATCCGTCCGGATCGGCCTGGAAGTCTGCGAATCCTTTCTTGCAGGCACGGATAAATCCTTCTGCCACTTCCGGCTCATTTTCCAGAATATCATCGCTGGTAAGGAACACTTCCTCATAGTAATTCGGGATACCGTAGCCATCTGCCATAAAATAGTTGACGTCAAATCCCTCTTCTTCCAGCTGCGGAACCTCATGGTTTACCAGACAGCCGATGGTTGCATCTACATTTCCGGTAGTCATGGAACTCATCAGGTCAAATCCTACATCAATCATATTGACATCGGAAGAATCCGCACCCACATTTGCCATCATGCTCTGGATAAATGCTTCACTGAGAGCCGTTCCACTGTATCCGATGGTCTTGCCGGTCAGGTCTGCCGGTCCTGTAATATTCTGGTCTTTCAGAGATAGTACCACACACAGCGGTGACTGTACAATAGCGCCGATGGCTTTGACCGGTGTCTTCTGATTGGCAACAGCCTGAATCACATCATGCTGATAATACATACCGATCTCGGCTTTTCCTGCTGCCACCAGTGACAGGGCGTCGCTTGCATTGGACGGGAAGCGGATATGTACATCCAGTCCTTCCTCTGCAAAATAACCTCTTTCCATAGCAGTGTAAAGAAATGCATGGATGGCATTTGGATACCAGTCCAGAACCACATTGACTTCTCTTAAATCCTCACTGCTGCCAGTTTCTTCCGTTGTTTCCTCTGCTGCAGAGGCAGTATCTGTAGTGGAAGCGGTTTCTGATTTTCCACATCCGGAAAGCATGGATACACTTAAAGTTGCTGCAAGGGCAGCTGCTAACATTCTCTTTTTCATAGTAGTAGTCCTCTTTATTATTTTAGTCGTTTCTCCAGTGAATCAGCCGTTTTTCCAGAACCGATACCAGTCCGGTAAAGAACATGGCTACCACGGAGAGCAGGAGAATCGGTGCAAATACACCGGCTCCGTCAAGCTGTGTCATCATTCGTCTGCTGAAATATCCAAGGCCGCTCTGTGCGCCCAGCCACTCGCCGATGGCTGCTCCGATGATGGACATGGGAACGGCCATTTTGATGGCAGAGAAAAAGCAGGGAAGCACTGCCGGGATTTTCAGTTTGAAAAAGATCTGGCGTTTACTCGCGCCAAAGGTAAATAACAGTTCTTCCATCTCGGTCTTTACCGATTTGAATCCGTCAAATACAGTAATGGTGATGGGGAAGAACGTAATCAGTACCGTTACCAGCACTTTGCTCCAGATGCCGTATCCAAACCAGAGCACAAAAAGCGGAGCCAGTGCGGTGGTCGGAATGGTCTGGGAAGCAATAATTAACGGGTATAATGCTTTTTCCGCAATTTCGCTGATGTCCATAAGCACGGCAAGTCCCAGTCCCAGGACAATGGAAATAGCAAGTCCGATGGCAACCACCGACATGGTAGCCGGAAGATGCGCCATAAATAACGGACCGCGAAGCTCCCAGAGACGCACTAATATCTGCGTCGGCGACGGCAGGATATAGGCTGCGTCGATTCCCATGGCAGCTGCCTGCCAGAAGATCAGTAATGCTGCCAGGAGAATCAGAGCCGGAAGATTTGCATTTCCGCGTTTTTTCATCTCGTTCATTTAAGGATTCCTCCTGAGCATTTCGATTAAAGTCTCTTTTAATTCCACGATTTCCGGACGGGTCAGTTCTTCCCTTGTTCTCGGATATTCTGCCGGAACTTCGATGGATTTCAAGTGAGTGATGGGCGTCTCTTCCACTACCAGAATGCGGCTGGACAAAAAGACAGCCTCCTCCACATCATGGGTAATGAAAAGAACGGTCTTCTGCTCACGCTCCCACTGCTCCAACAGCCACTCCCGCATGGAAAGGCGGGTCAGGTAATCAAGGGCAGAGAATGGCTCGTCCAGAAGCAGAAGATCTGATCCGGTGAGCACAGTTCTGGCAAATGCCGCGCGCTGACGCATACCGCCGGATAGTTCTCTCGGTGCTTTCTTTCCCCAGTCTTTTAAACCAACGGATTCCAGTGCCTGTTCCGCACGCTTCTCCATCTCTGCTTTAGAAATGCCGCCCTGAATCTCCATAGGGAGCATGACATTTTCCTTTACTGTCCGCCAGGGAAACAGCATGTCCTGCTGAGGCATATAGCCACAGTAATTTTTAAGACCGCCGATGGGCTGTCCATTGACCAGAATGGTTCCCTCTGCCGGAGCAAGAAGCTTATTGACAAGACGGAAAATCGTACTTTTTCCGCAGCCGGAAGGACCGATTACCGATACAAACTCTCCCTCTTTTACAGTAAAGGCGAGCCCATCGATAATGGAAAAGTCCTCACAGTCATACTGGAATCTTACGTTATCAAATGTAAGCATACACTATTTCCTCATTTCCCAGGCCATATCCCAGAACGCTTTCTCATAGCGGGAACATGCCGTGAAGATTTCAGAAAGATGTGCAAGCTGTGTTTCATTATAGTCTGCTGCCAGACGGTTAATGAGCACCACAAAGGACTCATTTTCCTCATGGTAACTGTCTGAGATATAACCGGATACCCATTCGCCGTAGAATGGATGCTTGTCTGCCTCCGGATGCTCCTTTACAATCTGGCGGGCAATGGCTTCATAGCTTAACGCACAGGAAAGAATGGCAGCAGCTACTTCTGCCTGTCCCTCCTCATAGGCTACGCGGAGCATGTAGGAAGTGTAAGACAGGTTATCAAGAGCCTGACTTGTATTCTCCGCCTCTTCCGGCGTAATGCCAAGGCGTGCCATATAACTTCTGTGAATGTCCATTTCTCCATCCAGAATGGCATGGGTGGAACCGGCAAAGCGTTTCATGAACTCCATGTCTTTCGCCTTTGCCACGCCGATGGCAAATACTTTTGTATAATCAAGAAGATACAAATAATCCTGTATCATATAATATTTGAATTTTTCTTTATCCAGGGTTCCGTCAGCAATTCCCTGCACAAACGGATGCTGATGGTATTCTGCCCAGATGGATTCCGTGTCTTTTAAAAGACGCTCTGTCACTGTCATGCTTTTTCCTCCGCAAATCCTTTGCCGCGGAAATCAAATCCGTGATCCATGGGACCTGATCCATGTCCCAGATCCAGCATAGCTGCCAGTGCTCCGGAGATATAAGCTTTTGCACGCTCCACTGCCGTATCCAGATCATAGCCTTTTGCCAGATTGGAGGCAATGGCGCTGGACAGGGTGCATCCGGTTCCGTGGGTATTGGGATTGTCAATCCGTTTGCCGTTGAACCATTTATAATCGCCGTTCCGATACAGAAGGTCATTGGCATCATTTAACTGATGGCCGCCCTTGCAGAGTACGGCACAATGATAAGTCTCACTGATATATTTTGCTGCTGCGATCATGTCATCTGCAGTCTTTACTTCCATTCCGGAAAGAACCTCTGTCTCCGGAATGTTTGGTGTCAGAACCGCTGCCATAGGCAGTAAAAGTTCTTTTAAAGCGCCGATGGCGTCCTCACTGATGAGTCTTGATCCGCTGGTTGCTACCATAACCGGGTCCACTACGATATTTTCTGCTTCATACTGTTTCAGTTTCCTGGCGATGGACTCGATCAGTCCTACGGAAGAAACCATGCCGATCTTCACTGCGTCCGGACGGATATCCGTAAATACGCTGTCGATCTGCTGTTCCAGGAATTCCGGGGTTACCTCGAAAATCCCCTGGACGCCGGTGGTGTTCTGTGCTGTCAGAGCCGTAATTGCAGTCATGGCATATACCCCGTTTGCAATCATGGTCTTTAAGTCAGCCTGGATACCGGCGCCTCCGCTGGAATCACTTCCGGCGATTGTTAATGCTGTCTTCATAAAAATTCTCCTTTCAGGCATCGATAACTTTTGTTAGGCGATGCAAGGTGGTGCCCCCAATGTACCGCCGCAGAGTGATGAAAAGGGAACAAAAAAGAAGTGGAAATACCAGCGCACTTCCACTTCTCTATCTTTTCACAGTTACTTCCTACGTTGGCATGATCCAAATCAGGTATACGGGTCCTGACGGTATCAGTCAGATCTCAGCCCGCTTCCGCAGGCTCCCCGGTACTTATTTCCTATTCACTTTGCTTTTTTACTATACGACAAGGAAGTGAAGATGTCAAGATGGAGTTACAGGCTCTCCACCCATTTTTCATGGTCGCTATCGGTGCATCTGCTGTGTAATGAGTCCCCTGCAGATCCAGCTTTTTCTCCATCAGCCGGTAAATGAGCAGTGCTGCGCAGGTAAGACTTTGTCTCCCTTTTGTCTCCGTATCTATGTTATACTGGACACAAATCAAATAAGCTGCATTATATCGCAAAAAAGCACGGAGACAGGAGGATTTCAAAATGGCTGAACCGAAG
>CAVFMZ010000067.1:0-15069 GCA_963623675.1 Firmicutes bacterium CAG:176
ACGAACAGCGGACGTCCCTCTTCAAATCCGGTAATATGCTCTCCGGAGAAATAGTTGTATGCCAGCAGTCCGCCGCAGTCCTTATCTCCTTCCAGCGCTTTGTTATAAAGAGTTCCAAACAGTTTGTTCATGTCCACATCGATGCCGAAGCTCTCTGCGAATTCTTTGAAAATATTTACCCATGCATTCAGATCGGAAGTACAGTTGTTGCAGTGTACCATGGCAACGGCATCTCCACTCGGGGTCGTTACCATATCGATCTCTTCATGTACGCTCTTTAATGCTTTCTCCAGTACGATCATGGCAAATACGGAAGTACCTGCGGATACGTTACCGGTGCGCTGTTTCACACTGTTGGTCGCTACCATACCGGTTCCTGCGTCACCTTCCGGCGGGCATAACGGGCAGCCTGCTTTCAGGGTTCCGGTCGGATCCAGTTTCTTAGCGCCCTCTTCGGTCAGCACGCCAGCCTTATCTCCTGCCAGCAGAACCTTCGGAAGCAGATGCTCCAGTTTCCACGGGAATCCTTTCGGTGCAACCAGCTCATCAAATTTCTGGATCATTGCTTTGTCATAATCTTTGATAGTAGAGTCAATCGGGAACATACCGGAAGCACTTCCTACGCCCAGTACCTTTTCTCCGGTCAGCTGCCAGTGAATGTATCCATCCAGGGTAGTAAAGAAGTCTACCTGCGGTACATGCTCTTCTCCGTTTAAAATTGCCTGATACAGATGGGCAATACTCCAGCGCTGCGGAATATGGAAGTTAAATTCTTTGGTCAGCGCCTCGGATGCTTCCTGGGTAATGGTATTTCTCCAGGTACGGAACGGTACCAGAAGATTGCCGTCTTTGTCAAATGCCAGATAACCATGCATCATGGCACTGAATCCGATGCCTGCCAGCTTCTCTACTGCCACACCATATTTTGCTTTTACGTCTTCTGTCATCTTCTGATAGCAGTCCTGAAGTCCAGTCCAGATATCTTCCAGTGTATACGTCCAAACGCCATTCTCCAGACGGTTTTCCCAATCATGATCTCCGGATGCAATCGGCATATTGTTCTCATCCACCAGCACTGCTTTGATTCTGGTGGAACCAAACTCGATTCCCAACACTGCTTTTCCACTTGCAATTGTATTCTTTACATCGCTCATCAATCTTACCCTCCTGCTTCTATTGCCCGGATTCACGCACTTTTCCTGTCCGGACTCATTATGTTTATCATACCATAGCATGGTCATCTTTTCAAATCCTTCAAGGTCATTTTCGTAAAAATAGATGTATGGTTCTCCTAAAAAAGGACAGTAAAAAAGACAGCGGGGGTAGTGCTGTCTTTTTTAGGAGAAGGTATTTCTTGTTTCTTATGGGGTGTAGCAAAAACTATATAATGTATTGGGGGTTTTTACATTAAGTATAATAGCATATTCCCCCGCCGAAGTGTGCACAAACTTCACAAAAATCGCATTTCATTTTTGGTTATTTCGCACAATTCCTTTTTATACTTCTGCCGTATCTGCCGGGAACAGAGCTTCAAACTCTTCACGGGTAATCTTCTCTTTCTCCAGCAGAAGTTCTGCACATGCATCCAACACCGCACGGTTATCACTGATGATCTTTCGCGCTTTCTCATAGCAGCTGTCGATGATGTTCTTCACTTCTTTGTCAATCTCTCCGGCAATCTGTTCTCCATAGCCTCTGTCATGAGCCAGATCCCGTCCGATGAAGACTTCCTCCTCATCACCGCCATAGCTGATCAGTCCCAGTTTCTCGGACATACCATACTTGGTTACCATGGCTTTTGCAAGAGAAGTCGCCTGCTTAATATCCTGGGAAGCTCCGGTGGTAATATCATCGAAGACCAGTTCCTCCGCCACGCGGCCTCCCAGATCCACAATAATGGTCTGGAGCATCTTACCCTTGGTATTGAACATGTCATCCCGCTCCGGAAGCGGCATGGTATAACCGGCTGCTCCTACTCCCGTCGGAATAATGGATACCGTATAAACCGGTCCCACATCCGGCAGTACATGGAACAGAATTGCATGGCCTGCCTCATGGTAAGCTGTAATCCGTTTTTCCTTATCGGAAATGACACGGCTCTTCTTCTCGGCGCCGATACCCACTTTGATGAATGCTTTCTGAATATCCGCCTGCATCATATACGCGCGGTTTTCTTTTGCTGCCACAATGGCTGCTTCATTTAACAGGTTTTCCAGATCCGCGCCGGTAAATCCTGCGGTTGTCTGGGCAATCTGGTGGAGATCCACATCATCACCCATCGGTTTGTTCTTTGCGTGCACTTTCAGGATGGCTTCTCTGCCCTTCACATCCGGGCGGGCCACACCGATTTTCCGGTCAAAACGTCCCGGACGTAAGATCGCCGGGTCGAGAATATCCACACGGTTGGTGGCTGCCATGACGATAATACCTTCATTGACGCCAAATCCGTCCATCTCCACCAGGAGCTGGTTCAGCGTCTGCTCTCTCTCATCGTGTCCGCCGCCCATGCCGGTACCTCGTTTTCTGGCTACCGCATCGATCTCATCGATAAATACAATACAGGGTGCATTCTTCTTCGCGTTGGTGAACAGGTCACGCACACGGGAAGCTCCTACACCGACAAACATTTCCACGAAATCAGAACCGGAGATGCTGAAGAACGGAACTCCCGCCTCTCCTGCCACTGCCTTTGCAATCAGGGTTTTACCGGTTCCCGGAGGGCCCACCAGAAGAACGCCTTTGGGAATTCGTGCTCCCACACGGGTATAACGTCCCGGATTTCTTAAGAAATCCACGATCTCTTCCAGTTCTCCCTTCTCTTCTTCCAGTCCTGCCACGTCCTGGAATCCAATCTTTGTATCTCCGCCGGATGTCATCTGCGCATGGCTTCTTCCGAAGTCCAGCATCCGCGCATTTCCGCCTCCGCCATTTTTTCCCATGGTCATAACCACGAAGAAAAACAGAATTCCGCACATAATCAACGACATGCCGTAGGTCTCAAAGAAGCCCGGGCCTTTTACCTCCGCAATGTCGCAGGGAATTCCTGCTCCTGTCAACTGCTCCTCCGTGGTCTCCGTATTCAGAACATTGGTCGTTCTGTCGGTCCCATCTTTCAGAGTATACACAACCGTTCCTGTGGGTGTCTCCTGATTGGGCGTAATCGTAGCACTCTCAATCTCGCCATTTTCTATGGCATGCTCAAACTGCTGGTACGTATAGGTGCTGCTTTCCTTCAGCTGTCCCTCGAAAAACATCAGTACCAGGCAAATCAGAGCAAAGAACACCAGATAGGAACCGATGCCTTTCCATTGTCTGTTCAAACTTTTCTTATCCTCCTGTTGTTAATCAAACTCTACCACACCGATATACGGCAGGTTACGATACTGCTGGTCATAATCCAGTCCATATCCTACCACAAATTTATCTTCAATCTGGAATCCCACATACTCTACCGGAACATCCACAACACGTCTGTCCGGTTTGTCAAGCAGCGTACAAATCTTCAGAGACTTCGGGCTTCTCTGTGCCAGCAGTTTCTTCAGATGGCTTAATGTACGTCCGGAATCGATAATATCCTCGATAATAATCACATTGCGGTCAATGATCGGCTCGTCCAGGTCTTTGACAATCTTGACAATACCGCTTGATTTGGTCTCTGCTCCATAGCTGGAACACTGCATGAAATCCATGGTCACCGGCACGGTAATTCTCTTTGCCAGCTCACAGGTAAAATAAACGCTTCCCTTTAAAATACAGATCAGATGAACACTTTCTCCTGCATAGTCACGGCTGATCTGCTCACCCAGCTCTTTGATTCTTGCATCCACAACATCCTCCTGCAGCATAACTTCTACATGATGTTTTTCCATAGCTTATTCCTCCATATTTTTCATCTGTACTTTTAAAATTCTTCTGGTCTGCTCCGTTACTTTATATTCTTCGCTGATCCGCATTCCCACTGCCCACATAATATGATTGCCATCTGCCAGCAAAATCATACGATCCCTGTCTTCTCTCGGAATCTTCTCATCAATGAAATAATCTTTGAGCTTTTTGTGGGAACCGGCTCCGTTGGCCAGATAATCCCCCGGCTTTCTGTTACGCAGAACCATACCCTGTTTGATTTTATCATAATCAAACCACTTCGTATAGCGCTTTGTGGGAATTTTCTCATTTTCCGCGGCTTCTTCCACGACAGCGGAAAAGATCTGTCCGGCAAATTCATTTTCGCCGATTTTTACCGGGATTTCCGGTAAAATCTCTGTTTTCGAAGAAATTTTCTTTCGTAGAAACAGTGCATCATATCCAAGCTGTCCGTAGGCATGGCCCGGCAGATCGGTTCTTCCTCCCCGCTTTCCGTGAACCAGCTGCAGCAGCTGCGCCACATGGACCGCCTCCAGATCTTTTCCTCCTGTGAGCAGCTCTATGCCCTTCCGCAGCACCAGTTTCTGCATGGCAGGGTGAAGTTCCGTAAATGCCCGCAGGTCAATGGCATAGTCATCATACATCGCTTTGGCATACTGGTTCCATGCCTTGTCTGTCTCATACTCCAGGTACTCTTCTGTCTCCCGCAGCCGTTCCACCGTTCCCGAAAGCCGTGCCACCGTTCCCGGCCAGGCCGCTTCCATGGGAGCCAGAATGGTTTTCCGGATCCGGTTCCGCGCATACTCTGTTTCCTGATTGCTCTCGTCTTCCACCCAGAAAATATGCCGGGACACCAGCCAGTCCGTTACTTCCTGTCTGGTCACGCAGAGCAGCGGCCGGATATAGGGAAGCCGTACCGGTTCCATGCCGCACAGTCCCCGAAGCCCGGTTCCCCTGCTCAATCGAAACAGCATGGTTTCCGCCTGGTCATTCTGATGATGGGCCAGCGCCACCCGCTCTCCAAAGCCATCCTCCAGGCACCGGGAAAAGATCTCGTATCTTACTTCCCGGCCTGCTTCCTCCAGGCTCATATGGTGTGCCGCCGCATAGGCTGGCACATCTCTCCGGTATATCCGAAGAGGAATTCCTCTCTCCTGACAGAACTTCGCACAAAATGCCTGATCCCGGTCTGCACCCTCTCCCCGGATTCCGTGATGCACATGAACCGCTCTCACACCGATATCATGCGTTTCTCCATATTCCTTCAAAAGCAACAGAAGCGCTGTGGAATCCGCACCGCCCGAGAATCCCACCAGCACCTCTATGCCAGGTGTCAGCATCTGCTGCCTGTCTATATAAGAAAACACTTTGTTCTGCATCTTGTTTTCTTTTGTCCTTTCCGTAAAACTCTAGTAACACTATATAAAATACCCGGAAAAATTGCAAACGCTTTTCCATCAACGCTTCCAGATTCCTACCGCCAGTACCGTCATATCATCTCCTCCCCCTCCATAGGCCTGTACCTGTTCCAGCAGCCGCTGAGCCATTTCCGTGGGCGCTCCCACCGGCATTTTCTGAATCATGTCCTTTAATAATGCCTCCTCCTGCCCGGCAGGCAGGGTTGCCAGTACGCCGTCTGTTACAAGAAATAACAGATTCCCATCATACATCCGGATCCGGTACGGTTCCGTAGACAGCTGTCCGGAAATTCCTGCGGGCAGGGTTCCTCCCCGGATGCATTCCACGCTGTGTTCTTTTTTGAGAAAACTGGCGGAGGCCCCGATTTTCAGCAGCTCACACACCCCGGTATAGAGATCGATGGACGCCAGATCCACCGTGGAAAAGATTTTACTGTCCGGCTGCAGCACCATGGAAGAGTTGATCATCCGGATGGCCGTCTCCTTGGAAAATCCCGCTTCCACAAACTGTTCCAGCAGATCCAGCACCATTTCACTCTGGGAGCAAGCTTTCAGTCCGGATCCCATTCCATCGGAAAGTCCCGCGTAAAAGGTTCCGTCCGGCACCCAGAACACCGCAAAATTATCCCCGGATACCGCCTCCCCCTGCCGGGTGGATTTTCGGACGCCATAGAGTACATTGTAGGCCGCCGCCTCCACGAAAAGCACCGTAATTCGTTCCTGGCTTACAAAGGTGCGGCTGTCCCGGTCCGGCATCAGTTCACATTCCAGAAGTTCCGACAGAACCGCTGCAATTTTCTTGACGGGCACACAGATTTTCCGCCGGGTATGCATCATCAGGTAAATCTGCTGCTTCTTTCCTTTCGGGCCGTAGAAAAAGACCTTGTCCACCTGCACGCCCATAAGGCGGAGCCGCTTCCCAATTTCCTGCTCCAGACTCTGGTCTTCTTTTGTTTCATAGATCCGCTCCATGGCTCCTGTTAAAATCCGGCTCATTTCCTGAATCTGCCCGGCCGCCGCCATGCGGTTTTCTGTCAGCCGGTTCTGTAACAGCCGCTCTCCCCGGTCCAGTCCATCTACCGGCTGGGGCACCATACAAAAGCTCCGGGACAGCTGGGCAAAGCTTTCCTGATAATCTTCGATCCACTGCCGCACCGGATGCACCGGATCCCGGTCATCCCGCTTTTCTCCTCTGCTCCGCAGCCATTCCAGCATATATCCAAAAAGTACAATAACCGAGAAAAATGCCCCGCCCTTCATAATGCTGAGCGCCATCTCCCACGCCGCCTTCTGCAGCATATATTCCACCGCCAGCTCCATACTCATGAGACTCACACCGGCCCCGCCGCCCAGGAGCCATTTATCCCTGCCGTCCCCCTTTTTCCCGAACAAAATCAGGAGGCATCCTCCTACCGTCAGCGACAATACGTATTTACTCCACTCCATTTCCCATCTCTCCTCTTTTTCTTTCTCGGCGCAGCTGACGGTTCCCTGTCAGTCCTGCTCCGGCGATAGAGGGATTATAGAAAATACGCCCGGAAAATCTTTGTCATTTGGAAGTGGCTCGACCAGTAAAGTTTTCGACATGAAGACAGCCCCTGCAGGTTCCTGATTTGCTTCAGGTTCCTGCAGAGGCTGCTCTTTTTTCTCACTTATTTATTCTTAGCTTTGAAAATAATCTCATCCTCATAGACAAGTCCCAGCTTGTCCTTAGCCACGTCTTCTACATATTTCTTCGTCTTGGTATACGCCTCCAGATCATCGATCTCCTGGCTTCGTGCTTCCTCTTTGTCGATGGATTCCTGAAGCGCTTCCTCACGCTGCTGGTAGGTGAGATTCTTCTGTTTCAAGCGGATCCCTGCTACGGTGCTGGCGCCAAAGACAAACAGGACTATCAGTAAAATGCCCCAGGCTCCCAGGTGCTTCCGACGTTCACGGATCCGTCTGCTCTTCGCTTTCGCTGCCATATTCCGCCTCCTCCCTAAGAGAATAGAATTATTATAAACTCTTTCATTTTGTTTTTCAATTTCTTTTTAAAGAAACGCACCCATTGTCTGATTCCTCTGGAAGTTTTTTCCACTGCCAGCCCAACGGGCTTTCTCACCACGTCCAAAACCACGTTGAGAACTGCGGAAATATGTTCCACCAGCCACTGGCTCACCGACCAGTGATAAGCTGCCATGCCCACACCCACGGCAAACAGGGCATAGCCCCGGAGCGCCCCGTCATTTTCCCGGTAAATGAGCTGGAATACCAGAAATGCCGCTGCCAGCCAGTAGCACAGATCTTCTATCGCCACCGCCCAAACACCGTGCGAAATCACCCGTCTTAAAATCCGCAGCAAATCATAGAGGATCATGATCAAAATTCCCCGGAGAACTGCCAGTCCAAAAAACTGCAGTTCCTTTATAATGCCCGCCGCTGCCATCTTATCGGAACAGGCGATTGATCAAAGATTCGCCGCCCTTCTTAAAATCAGAGACTTCTGAATACTGAAAGCTGTCAATCCGGCCCTCCAGGTCAATCTCCCCTTTTTCCAGAGACAGCCGGTTTACATGCAGATCCGCTCCCTTGATCTGCAGCATGCCCAGCTCCGTCTCCAGCAGAACCTCCGATATATCAAAGGATATGACATCCGAAACCCCTGTAATGCTTCCCGATCTCCGGTTCATGACCGTCAACTTATGCGCTCCCCGGTTCTGAGGCCGTTCTTCCGCAGTTCCCATTTTTACCATAAAAAGACCTCCCCATATATTCTCTTAAAATATATTAGGAGGTCTTCTTTAATATTCCTTATAAATACTTATAAAGCTCTTTGGCTTCATCCTTCCTGACCGTTTCCTGTACATCCAGTACTTCCACCTTCACGGTTCTCGTACCAAATTCAATCTCGATCACATCGCCCTCTTTGACATTCAGGGATGCTTTTGCAGATTTTCCATTCACCAGCACACGGCCTGCATCACAGGCTTCGTTGGCAACTGTACGTCTTTTGATCAGGCGGGAAACCTTCAGGAATTTATCTAATCTCATTCGCTTATCCTTAGTTCAGAGCGTCCTTTAAAGCTTTTCCAGCTTTGAATTTCGGAGCTTTGGAAGCTGCGATCGGCATCGGCTCGCCAGTATGCGGGTTTCTTCCCTCTCTTGCTGCTCTCTCAGCTACTTCGAAAGTACCAAATCCAACAACCTGAACTTTCTCACCTTTCTTCAGTTCGTCTGTAACAACGTCGATAAATGCTTTAACAGCTTTCTCTGCATCTTTTTTAGTCAGCTCAGCGTTCTCTGCAACTGCTGCGATCAGCTCTGCTTTGTTCATGTCTTTATTTCCTCCTCGGATCTTTTCTTGTTTTATAGCATGTATCAATAGTTATACCTGTTTTCCTATTGTTTGTCAAGCAGGTTTCCTTGATTTTTAGCCATTTTCCGGCGTTTCTTCTCTTCCTTCTCCTGGCGCTTGATTTCCTCCCAGCGGGCCTGATTCTGCTCCGGAGAACCATACTCTTCATCCCCGAATACATGAGGATGACGACGCACCATTTTCTCTGCCAGACCATTCACCACATCTGCCATGGTAAACTGTCCTTCTTCTTCCGCAATCCTTGCATGAAGAAGAACCTGGAGAAGTACATCTCCAAGTTCTTCGCAAAGGTTTTCCTCATCATGCTGTTCAATAGCCTGTACGACTTCTTCACATTCATTGCGGAGGCACGGAATCAGACTCTCATGAGTCTGGGCCTTGTCCCAGGGGCAGCCATGTTCGCTGCGAAGCTGCGCAATCACATCCAGAAGTTCTTCGTAGTTATACATAAGCTTGTCCTTACAGCATCTTGTTGATCATTCCAAGTACTTCTTCTCCGAGCGCTGCACTCTTCTGATCTGCATCCTCCAGGGAAGTTCCTTTAATTCCATAGTAGAATTTGATCTTCGGCTCGGTACCGGACGGTCTTACGCAGAGCCATGCACCGTCATTCAGATCATAGTAAAGTACATTGGAAGCCGGAAGTCCGGTCGGGTGTACTTCACCGGTCTTCATGTCTTTGACCGTATCCAGTTTGTAGTCTCTTGCAGATACCACATGATAGCCGCCAATCTCGGTCGGGGTATTATTTCTTAAGGTCTCCAGGATCTCCTGAATCTTTGCAAGTCCTTCGATACCTTTCAGTTCGATGGATTTGACAGCATCTTTATAGTAGCCGTATTTTTCATACATGGCTACCATAGCATCCCACAGGGTCATGCCTTTCATCTTGTAGTAAGCTGCTGCCTCGCAGAGTGCTGCCACTGCGGAGATGGCATCCTTGTCTCTTGCGTAGGTACCGATCAGGCAGCCATAGGACTCTTCCATTCCGAAGAGGTAAGTGCCTTTTCCGGTCTCCTCATTTTTCAGGATCTGCTGGCCGATATATTTGAATCCGGTCAGTACTTCTACCAGTTTGCAGCCATAATTTGCAGCAACTGCATCTACCAGATTAGTGGTTACGATGGATTTTACCACTTCGCCGTCTGCCGGGATCTTGCCTGCTGCCTGCTTCTGGCTTAATACATAATCGCACAGAAGAGAACCGGACATGTTACCGGTCAGCGGAATATACTCGCCGGATTTGCTGTCTTTGACATAAACGCCGAGGCGGTCTGCATCCGGGTCTGTTGCCAGTACCAGATCTGCATTGACTTCTTTTGCCAGTTTCAGTCCCAGCTCAAAGGCCGCCGGAGACTCCGGGTTCGGATAGCTGACGGTCGGGAAGTTTCCATCCGGAAGCTCCTGCTCTTTTACTACATATACATTCTCAAATCCCAGCTCTTTTAATACTCTTCTTGCCGGAATATTTCCGGTACCATGAAGCGGGGTGTAGACAATGCGGATATCTTTCTGCATCTTGTCGATGGCATCCTGATTGACTACCTGTGCTTCTACATGGCCGATAAATTTGTCATCGATCTCTTTGCCGATAATCTCATATTTGCCTGCGGCAATGGCATCCTCACGGCTGATGGTCTTTACCGTAGAAAGATCGGTAATCGCCAGTACCTCTGCAGTAACGCCTTTGTCATGAGGCGGTGTAAACTGTGCGCCGTCCTCCCAGTATACTTTGTATCCGTTGTACTCTGCCGGGTTGTGGCTGGCCGTAATATTCAGACCTGCGATACAGTGCAGTTCACGAACTGCAAAGGACAGCTCCGGTGTCGGGCGGAGAGATTCAAATTTGTATGCTTTAATTCCATTCGCTGCCAGTGTCAGTGCTGCTTCCTCAGCAAATTCCGGGGACATCCGGCGGGAATCGTAAGCAATGGCAACGCCCTTATCCTGTCCGCCCTGTTTGATAATATAGTTGGCAAGACCCTGGGTCGCACGGCGTACCACATAAATGTTCATACGGTTGATACCTGCACCAATCACTCCGCGGAGACCGGCCGTACCAAATTCCAGGTCTTTGTAGAAGCGCTCCTTAATCTCCTTGTCATCATCCTTGATTGCTCTTAATTCTTCTTTTGTAGCTTCATCAAAGTAAGGATTGGACAGCCACTCCTCGTAAATCTCCTTATAGTTCATTTTGCACAATTACCTCCCTGATTTCTGGATTTCATTAGAATTATTATATAATAATTCCCTAGAAAAAGAAACTCTTTTTTCCTGCTGTCCAAGGAATTTCTCCAGCTTCTCCATATGCTTTCCGGGAATCCATGCTTTGTTCGTATTGTAATAATAATTGGCCAGTTTCCAGAATTTTTCCGGATATCCCATGCGGATGCCCAGATATTCACGCTCTTCAGCCGTAAGTGGTTTCTTTTCCTCATAAGACCGCAGCATCCGGCTGCCAAGCCGCAGATCATAATTCTGTTTTTCGAGAATTTTTCTCATGAACTGATAGAGATCATTGATCTGCACATTGATGGAACATTTTTCAAAATTAATAACCGCCATCCGGCTGCCGTTCACCAGAATATTGTGATGGGTATATTCCCCATGGCAGAAATGTCCTTCCTCCAGCGCCTGCTGCCGGAGCTTTCCATACGCGCTGTCCCGGAGCATCCGCTCCATTCGCTCTGCTTCCTCCAGCACTTTGGGAAAACAGGCAAGATACGCAGTCTCAAATTCATTTTTCCGGGTCTTCTTCCGGATAAACCGGTCAATCTTCTTCAATTCCCGGTTATGGCGCAACAGTTCATCCTCCGCATCCGGCCCGGTCATGCGGACGCGCTCCTCTTCGGAAAGTTCCATACATTCTCTCATGGACAGATGGAGGCTTCCCAAAAGGGACGCCGCCTTCATAATCTCGCTTTCACTCCGGGTATCACATTCTCTTCCTTCCAGCGCTTCCTTCACCACAAAAGACGCATATTCCCGCCAGACACTTGAAAGCCGCCCTTCCTGGTCCGGCTCCATCCGGTCCACCAGATACCCCTGCTCCCGGAGATGCAGGAGAAGTTTCTGCTCAGTCTCCAGCTTCTGCGGACTTCCGGAAAATTCCCGGATCAGTCTGCGTCCCTCACTGGTATCCAGCAGGAATGCGCCTCTGACTCTGAAGCTTCCTCTGACAGTAAATGGGTACTGTTCCAGCACCTGCAAATCACGATCATTCATAGACTTTCCCCCACACTCCGGTCACTTCGTACCTTCTATCTTATGTAGGAGAAGCAGAAAATAGCACTAAAAAAGCGCCGCGGGAATTATTCCCGTGACGCTTCATAAATCTTTTTCGCCTCTGTCAGAAGCCATGATTTTTCATTTCGTTTCGGATCTTCAATGACCAGATCAAGAAGTGCCGCCAGCACGTCTCCCAGTCCCGGACCCGCCGGAATTCCTTCCATCATCAGGTCGCGGCCGGTAACCGCCAGCTGCTTTAAGGTTACGCAGTCCTTTTCCTTTAAAATCTGCTCATACAGTTCCGTCACCACATAAAGCCTTGTGAGCTTTTCCTCTCTGGTAGCCGGGTTCTGTGCCATAATATCCGCCCGCTGTACTTTGAGATACAAAGGGAACAGATCGGTTCCGATCCGGTTCACGGCTCTTCGTACCCCTGCCGGTGTTCTGGCCGGATGATCGTCATGACAGCTGACCAGCTTCTTTACCTGACGGATGGTTTCATTATCGAATTTCAGACGGCGCAGAATCTTTCCCGCCAATTCCTCACTGATGGCCGGATGCCCGTGAAAATGGTCAATGCCCTTCTCATCGGTGGTCTTCGCCTGTGGCTTTCCAAAATCATGGAACAGCATGGTAAGCCGAAGCACCTTATCGGCCTCGACTTCACCCATGGCTTTGATGGTATGCATTCCTACGGAGTAAATATGATGCGGGTTGTTCTGCTCGCACGCCATGCAGGCATCAAATTCCGGCAGCACCACTGCGGTCATGCCGGTCTCCCATGCTTCCAGCAGGCGCTCCGGATGGGGAGACACCAGTAATTTCACCAGCTCTGTCTGAATCCGCTCGGCGCTGACTTTCCGGAGATTTTCCCGCAGTTCGCAGATGGCCTGTTTGGTCTGCTCCTCCAGCACGAATCCCAGCTGTGCTGCAAACCGCACGGCTCTGAGCATGCGGAGTGCATCCTCCTGAAACCGCTCTCTGGCTTCGCCCACACAGCGGATAATACCTCGTTTCAGATCTCCGACTCCGTCAAACTCATCCACCAGTCCCCGCTCTTCATTGTAAGCCATGGCATTGATGGTAAAATCCCTGCGCTTCAGGTCCTCCAAAAGGCTCTTGGTAAAAACCACTTCTTTCGGGTGGCGGCAGTCTTCGTACTCCCCGTCCAGCCGGTAGGTGGTCACCTCGAATCCTTCTTTTCCCAGCATGACCGTGACGGTTCCATGCTGGATTCCCGTATCAATGGTTCTGGCAAACAGTGCTTTCACCTGATACGGAGACGCAGAAGTTGTAATATCCCAGTCTGCAGGTTCTCTTCCCAGAAGTGCATCGCGGACGCACCCGCCCACGGCGTAAGCTTCGTAACCCGCCGCGGAGAGTGTGCCGATTATCCTGTTGACTTTTTCCGGAATCTCAATCTGAATCATATTTAATATGCTTTACCCCAATATACCATTTTTTTCGCAGGTCTTCCGCAGCATACACACTTGTCGGACAGTTTGTGCTGTTCGAACGGCATACAACGGCTGGTTGCGGTGGTATCTTCTTTGATCTTGTCCTCGCAGGCCTGGTCTCCGCACCACATTGCTCTTACGAAGCCCGGTTTGTTGTTGATGGTATCCACGAACTCCTCGTAAGTGGTTGCATCATAGGTATGGGAATCTCTGTGAGCTCTTGCTTTCTCCAGCATGTCATGCTGCATGGTCTCAAGAACCTCACCCAGCTTGGTCTCGATCTCGTCCAGGGATACCACGATCTTCTCTCTGGTATCACGGCGAACGATGACTGCCTGATTTGCCTCGATATCCTTCGGTCCGATCTCGATACGGGTCGGGATACCTTTGATCTCCTGCTCAGCGAATTTCCATCCCGGAGATTTCTCGGAATCATCTACTTTTACTTTGAACTTCAGAGCCAGTTTGTCTCTTAACTCATAAGCCTTGTCAAGCACGCCCTCTTTGTGCTGTGCAACCGGAACGATCATGGTCTGTACCGGAGCGATCCGCGGCGGCAGTACCAGTCCGGAATCATCACCGTGTACCATGATGATGGCACCGATCATACGGGTGGTCATACCCCAGGAAGTCTGATGTACGTACTTCAGCTGGTTGTCTTTATCCGTAAACTGAATGCCGAATGCTTTTGCAAATCCGTCGCCAAAGTTATGGCTGGTACCGGACTGCAGTGCTTTTCCATCGTGCATCAGAGACTCGATAGTGTAAGTAGCAATGGCTCCTGCAAATTTTTCTTTGTCGGTCTTCTGTCCTTTGATTACCGGGATTGCCAGTACCTGCTCACAGAAATCTGCGTAGGTGTTCAGCATCTGGATGGTTCTTGCCTCTGCCTCTTCTGCAGTTGCATGAGCGGTATGTCCTTCCTGCCACAGGAACTCTCTGGAACGAAGGAACGGTCTGGTGGTCTTCTCCCAACGCATAACGGAGCACCACTGGTTGTATACTTTCGGAAGATCTCTGTAGGAATGAACCTCTTTCTGGTAGAAATCACAGAACAGAGTCTCGGAAGTCGGTCGGATGCACATACGCTCCTGCAGCGGCTCCAGTCCGCCGTGGGTTACCCATGCAACCTCCGGTGCAAATCCTTCTACATGATCTTTCTCTTTCTGAAGCAGGCTCTCCGGGATCAGCATCGGCAGATATACATTCTCTACCCCTGTCTCTTTGAATCTGCGGTCAAGTTCTTTCTGGATGTTTTCCCAGATCGCATAGCCGGCCGGTTTGATTACCATGCATCCCTTTACGCTGGTATAATCACACAGCTCTGCTTTCTTCACGACATCGGTGTACCACTGGGCGAAATCCACGTCCATGGAAGTGATGCCTTCTACTAATTTCTTGTCTTTTGCCATAATTTTGCAATCTCCTTTTTCATAGCCGCCGCGCCTTCTCGTCAGCAGCCGTTTTCCTGCAATTTTGCACTATTTTTTATTGTAAAAAGGAATGAAGGGTTTGTCAACATTCTCTTAACAATCGTTTTCCATCCGGTCAATATTTTTGATCTTTCCGATGACCACCAGCACATCTCCTGCCCGGAACCGATCACAATCATGGAGGCCCTTGCTACATTTTCCTTTGGAATGCTCCGGCGGAAGGCGCCTACCGGGCGCTTGGAAAATTCACTCCGCACCGACTGCAGCAATACGAAAATGGTACTGGTCTTCACACCGCCTCCGGTGGAACC
>CAVFMZ010000068.1:0-14842 GCA_963623675.1 Firmicutes bacterium CAG:176
GATAATCCGGTACCACTACCTTTGCGGTCTTCTCTTCCGGATCTGCCAGTACAACGACTACCTTTGCCGGGCTCAATGCGTTCTCAATGAGCAGGGCCGGATTCTCGTTCCAGTTAATGATATCGATCTTCTCACCCTTCAGTTCGTTGACGATAGAGTTGACTCTCGCACCGTTCATACCAACGCATGCACCTACCGGATCAACGTTCGGATCATTGGACCATACGGCAATCTTGGTTCTGGAACCGGCCTCGCGGGCAATGCTCTTGATCTCCACGATACCGTCTTTTACCTCAGTTACCTCGGACTCAAAGAGACGTTTTACCAGTTCCGGATGAGTTCTGGATACGAGGATTCTCGGTCCCTTAGTCGTATCCTTTACTTCCAAGATATACACCTTCACACGCTCGGTCGGGGTAAATACTTCACCCTTTACCATTTCATTTTCATTCAGGATAGCGTCTACCTTACCCAGGTTAATGCTGACGTTCTTACCGATATAACGCTGTACCACACCGGTTACCACATCTTTTTCCTTGGTATAATACTGATCGAACAGTACCTTGCGCTCTTCCTCGCGGATCTTCTGCAGAATGACGTTTCTTGCATTCTGTGTGGTGATACGTCCAAACTCTTTGGATTTTATTTCCTCGCTGACCGTATCTCCCAGCTCATATTTGCTGTTCTTCAGCTTTGCGTCTGCAAGACTGATCTCTGTTACATCGTTCTCTGCCTGCTCAACTACGGTCTTATCTACATATACATGGAAATCGTAGGTCTCTCTGTCGATCTCCACACGGAAATTGTCCGTATCCTTGCCAAAATGTGCTTTGCAGGCTGTGATTAAAGAATTCTCAATGGCTTCCAGCATGACATCCTTATTGATGTCCTTCTCCTTTTCCAGAGTCTCTAACGCCATTTTTAATTCACTGTTCATTTTCTGTACTTTCCTCCTTAAAAATCAAATGCCAGCCGGATCAGGGCGATGTTGGCACGCTCAATCACAAGCTCTGCCTCGTCCTCAAACTCCAGCGTTACTGTTTCTTTATCCCATGCTTTCAGGATCCCCGTAAATTCCTTCTGCCGGTCAATGGCCCGGAACAGTCTCACATCTACGGACTCTCCCAGACTCCTCTCAAGATCCTTATCTTTCTTTAAAGGTCTGCCAAGTCCCGGAGAGCTTACCTCCAGAATATAGGCTTCCTCAATAAAGTCATCCTTATCCAGCTGATCGGACAATGCACGGCTGATCAGCTCACAGTCGTCGATGGTAATTCCGCCCGGCTTGTCGATGTACGCCCGCAGAAACAAGGTTCCCGCCTCCTTCACAAATTCCACGTCTATCAGTTCAAAATGATGTTCTTCCATCATGGGAAGCAGTAAGGCTTCCGTTTTCTGCTCATACAGTTCTTTCTTTGCCAAATATAATCCTCCTTTTACCGGGTGCCATCTCCAGACATGTCTGTCTGATACTGTGTTTCACATAAATATATCCAGACATATAAGAAGGAGTGGACTTTGTGCCCACCCCTTTCTTAAGTCAACGGTTTATGCTATTTCCAGTATATCACAATATTTTGCGATTGCAAGAGGTTTTTTTATTATTGTTCACTCGTACCTCGTTCCAATAACAATTCGCAGGCTCATTAGAAGTTTTGCTTCGCAAAAGGAGCCTGCTCACTCCTGAATCAAGTTCTTACGCAGCCTGACAGCAAGTGTCTGGCTGCTGTGTGAACAGTAACTTTTTTACAACTACAGCCTTGCAACGCCTGTTTTTCTTGCTGCTTCTGCCACTGCTGCAGCTACGGCTTTACCAACTCTCGGGTCAAATGCCTTCGGAATAATGTAGTCCTCGCTGAGTTCCTCATCGGTAATGAGATCTGCCAGTGCTTTGGAAGCTGCCAGTTTCATCTCATCATTGATGTCTTTTGCACGCACATCGAAGGCTCCGCGGAAGATACCCGGGAATGCCAGTACGTTGTTGATCTGGTTCGGAAAATCACTTCTTCCGGTAGCAACGACTCTTGCGCCGCCTGCCTTTGCATCATCCGGGAAGATTTCCGGTGTCGGGTTCGCGCATGCAAAAATGACGGCGTCCTTATTCATGGTCTTTACCATCTCCGGAGTTACCATGCCCGGTGCACTGACACCGATGAAGACATCGGCACCCACCAGCATATCTGCCAGGCTTCCGCTCTTCTTCTCCAGGTTGGTGACTTTCGCCATTTCCTCTTTGACCGGATTCATGCCCTCGGCACGTCCCTCATAGATGGCACCCTTTCTGTCACACAGGGTGATATTCTTCACACCTGCAGTCAGAAGAAGACGGGTGATGGAAATAGCTGCCGCTCCGGCTCCGTTTACAACAACTCTTACTTCTTCTTTCTTCTTGCCAACCAGCTTCAGTGCGTTGGTCAGACCTGCCAGAGTAATGATGGCGGTACCATGCTGGTCGTCATGGAAAATCGGAATATCGCACTTTTCTTTCAGTTTTTTCTCTATCTCAAAGCAGCGGGGAGCGGAAATATCCTCCAGATTCACGCCTGCAAAGCTTCCGGAAATCATATAAATGGTGTTGACGATCTCGTCCACGTCATGGCTCTTAATGCAGAGCGGGAATGCGTCCACATCGCCAAATGCTTTGAACAGCACGCATTTTCCTTCCATAACCGGCATACCTGCTTCCGGTCCGATATCACCAAGACCAAGTACGGCACTTCCATCGGTGACTACCAGGCAGAGATTATGACGGCGGGTCAGCTCATAGCTCTGCTCCACATCTTTCTGAATCTCCAGACAGGGCTGTGCAACACCCGGCGTATAGGCCAGGGACAGATCGTCCTTGTTGGCAACCGGAACCGTTGCAACCACTTCAATTTTACCCTTCCACTCTCTGTGGAGTCTTAATGACTCTTTTGCGTAATCCATATCCTTTTCCTCCTGCTTCAGGTCAGTATTTTCTTACCTTCTCCATCATAATCGTCAAAGGCGCTTCTGTCAATTGGTATTACCAATTTTTGCAATTTCTTAATAATTTCCAAGAATTTTAAAATGCACGGATTCTTCCATCATGCCACGGATGGCATTTTTCACCGCACTGTCATTTAAATTTCCCTCAAAGTCCACAAAGAAATGGTACTCCCAGTTCCGATCCGGAATGGGTCTGGACTCGATCTTGCACATATTGAGATCGTTGTAAATCATATGGGACAGAATATTGTAAAGGCTTCCGCTCTTATGGGGCAGTTCAAAGCAGATGCTGACCTTCTTCGCATCTGCCTCATACATTTTCCGGTTGGTAACGATAATAAACCGGGTAGAGTTGAACCGGTTATGGTTAATGGGCATCTCCAGCACTTCCAGTCCGTGAAACTCTGCTGCTGCCGGACTGGCAATGGCTGCCTGGGTCTTATCCTGATCCTTCTGTATTTTGGCTGCCGCCACCGCCGTGTTGGAAAGGCTGATCTGTTTCCACTCCGGATGGCTGTCCAGATATACGGAGCACTGCATAAGCGCCTGGGGATGGGAATACACCGTCTTAATATCAGAAAGCTTCGTTCCCGGAAGTCCCATCAGGGCATGATTAATTTTCAGAATCTGCTCGCCCACAATGTAGTTATCGTACTCTTCCAGCAGGTCATAGATGGCATCCACCTCGCCTGCGGAGGAATTTTCAATAGGAAGCACCGCATAATCCGCCATGCCTTCCTTAATGGCCTCCATGCACTCTCTCCAGGTGCTCATATGGAAAATGTTGACGTCCTCGCCAAAATACTGAATGGCCGCCTCATGCTGATAAGCGCCCTCCACCCCCTGGTAAACCACCCGGCAGTGTTTCCGGTCGATCTTGTCAATTCTCGTAAAGGGAAGGCTTCCCGATACGCCTTCCTGCTCAAGCAACTGATACTGGAGTTTTCTGCTCATCGCCATAATCTGCTGGAACAGTTCCTGTACGCCGTGCCGGTTGAAATCACTGTGAGCCAGTTCTCCCAGACTCTCCAGCTTCTGTACCTCCCGTCCACGGTCCAGAATCTTCTTTCCATTTGCAATTTTATATTCCGCTACTCTGCGGCTTACATCCATCCGTTGTTCAAACAGTCGAACCATTTCCTGATCAATGCCGTCAATCTCCTGACGAAGCTGTAATAAATCTTCCACCTGCTCGTATCCTCTCTTTATTTTTCCGTTTGTTTCCATACTTCCCACGCCAGCTCTCCCAGATAGGACAGGGAGCCAAAGGCCAGGATTGCATCTTCCGGTCCTGCCATGGATCTGGCCTCTCTCACTGCTTCCGCAATACTGGCCGCCGGATGTACATGGGGATTATAATTTTTCACGGTCTCTGCCAGTGCTTCTGCGGACAGAGCCCGCGGATTATCCGGCGTCATGATCGTGATGATCTCTGCGGCCAGAGGGGCGGTCTGTCTTGCCACTTCCTCGTATTCCTTATCGGCCAGCACCCCCATAACGTAAATGAGCCGTTTTCCTTTCAGGTCCTGCAAAATGGATGCCCGCAGCACCCGGGCTGCATCCCGGTTGTGGGCTCCGTCCATGAGAAACAGCGGATCCTTCGCAATCACCGAAAACCGTCCCAGCCATACGGTAGATGCAAGTCCTTTCCGGATGGCTTCCTCCGGAATCTGATAACCTTTTGCCCGGCAGGCGTCCAGAATCTCCATCGCCAGAGCCGCATTGTCAAACTGGTATTCCCCTGACAGGGAAATCTCCACATCCGTTCTTTCCTTATAATCGAAGACCTGCCTTAACAGTCCCCGTTCTTTCTTCACAATCTTCTCCGGCTCCACAAAATGAACCTCACAGCCACAGTGCTCTGCCTGTGCAAGAACGACTTCCCTGGCTTCCGGCTGCTGAGCAGCGCTCACCACCGTGCATCCCGGTTTGATAATGCCTACCTTCTGCACCGCGATCTCAACCAGAGTATTTCCCAGCACGCCCATATGGTCCATGCTGATGGAGGCAAGTCCTGCCACAATCGTATTTTTAATCACATTGGTGGCGTCCGTCAGGCCGCCCATGCCCACTTCCAGCACCACGATATCACACTTCTGCTCTGCAAACCACAAAAATGCCAGCGCCGTCTCCGCCTCGAACATGGTCGGATGGCCGCTTCCTTCCTTAAGCATCTGCTCCCCGGCTTTTATAATCTGCTCTGTCAGCCGTACCAGTCCTTCTCTGGAAATGTACTCTTCATTTACCTGAATCCGTTCCCGGTAGCTGAATATGGTCGGGGAAATATACCGGCCTACCCGGTAACCGGCTGCCTTCAGCGCTGTGGAGGTATAGGCAAGGGTGGAACCTTTGCCATTGGTTCCCGCAATATGGATAAAGTTCAGCTGATCCTGAGGATTTCCCAGCAGTTCCAACATCCGTTTCAACGGCTCCAGAGTAATGGCACCTGCATACTGATTGCAGTCTGCCAGAAATGCCTTTGCTTCTTCATATGTCATAAAACTGTTCTCTTTTCTTTCTGCTATCGGCTCTTCGGCCGAAATGCACATAATCAGATTAAGTATAGTATAATCCGGTTCATATTTCAAATACTATGGTTATGATAAGACGAAATTTTTTCCGATGCGGCATGATGGGCTGGTGTCTGGAGCTGTTCTGGACCGGTCTTCACTCCTTCCGGATCCGCGATCCCAAACTCACAGGCTACTCTTCCCTCTGGATGTTTCCTATTTACGGAAGCGCCGCCTTCCTCTCCCCCGTCATCCGCCTGCTAAAAAAACAAAGTTTCTGGAAACGGGGACTTATTTATATGCTCTGCATTTATACAGGGGAATATATAAGCGGCAGTCTGTTAAAAAAGCAGAACTCCTGTCCCTGGGACTACAGCCGGAGCCCTTTTCACTATCACGGCGTCATCCGGCTGGATTATGCACCCCTGTGGTTTACGGTGGGGCTCCTTTTTGAAAAAATGCTGAAAATACAGGAAAAGCCTTCTGAAACATAATTTCGTTTCAAAAGGCTTTCCCATGCATTGTGTGATTATTTCTTATTTACCAAGTTCGGTGGTTCTCTTAAATGCTGCCTGTACAGCATCCATCACGATACCGTTGAGACCTGCACTTGCGAACGTATGATATCCGGCAATACCGATGCCGCCCGGTGTGTTCATTTCATCGGTAATCTGGAACGGATGGCTGTCTGTACCCTCCAGACGAAATCCGGTGCCGATCAGGTTCTGAGTAACGATTTTTCTTGCATCTGCTCTGGAAATACCGCACTCTACGCCAGCATCCATCAAAGCTGCTGCAAAGAGGAGCAGCCACTCCGGACCTGCACAGCTTAATGCGGTAAATGCATCGAACTGTTTCTCCGGGATGATCAGAGTGGAACCGATGGAATCGGTAATTCTCTGTACGCTCTGTTTTGCCTCCTCAGAAGCGTTCTCGCTGAAGGTCAGGGCACTGTAACCACGTTTGATCTCGGTCATGGTGTTCGGCATGATTCTTGCGTAGGTCACATTCTCACCAATCCAGCCGGACAGCTTCTCGATCTGGATACCTGCACAGATGGATACCAGTACGTGATCCGGTGTGATCACTTCAGAAAGCTCTTTTGCTACTTTCTCAGCATCCTGCGGACGGACCGCCAGTACCAGTACACTGGCTTTCTCTGCCAGCTCTTTCAGGCTGTCTGCCAGCTGAAGTCCGTAGGTTTCTTTTAAATATGCCTGGCGCTCCGGCAGAAGCTCTTTCACATAGATCTCCTCTGCTGTCAGGGTATTTGCGGAAAGAATTCCTTTGATAATGCCGGTTGCCATGGCTCCGCCGCCGATAAATCCAATGTTCTTGCTCATTTTCTCGTCTCCTTACTCACATACGTTGAAATTTATATTTTTATATTTCACCAGTGTGTCTGCCGCTTCCTGTCCGTACTCTGCTGCCACATCGGCCAGCACCTGTGCATTGACAGCCTCTCCTTCTGCCTGGAAAATAGCCGCCGTCACTTCGTTGTACGCCCAATAGGAATGGGCACAGTGATATTCAAAATTTTTGATTCCTGCGGGATTCTTGCCGCGTCCCGCACCCTCTGCAATGTCCTTACCGGTAGAAAGCCGGTGAATACAGCATTCTGCCGTATGAAGGGTCTGGTCTACCTCGTAACCGAGATCCGGGTTAAATCCTCTGGAAATGGAACTATCCAGATATTTACAGTAAGCAGCTCCCGCCTCTGTAAGCCCCATGTCATGGAACTGGGTGTACCAGGGACATCTGGTAATTTTCAGTGCACCGTTTCCATCCGGCGTCATGACATTGGAGATGCCTTCCTCTTTGGCGGATTCCGTATTGACCCACTCTCCATAGTAATTGTAGGTTGCCTGGGTCAGCTCCTGTCCGTCCCGGATGACCCGCTGTGCCATTCTCCGGCCTCTCTGGAGTGCGTAATACTGAGTCGCATGCAGGAACGCTTTTTTACCGCGCTCTCCGAAACGCTCCGTTAAATGTACATAATATTTTGCCGCAATGAAGGCGTGAACCCGTTCGTTAAATTCCAATTTTGCCATCTCCCATGATTTATTTCAGATGCAGCGCTTTCTGAGTGCTTTTTTCCACTGCTTTCATCACCGTGGATCGGAATGCAGCATCTTCCAGTGCCTGCACACCTTCAATGGTCGTACCTGCCGGAGAGCATACATTATCTTTTACCACAGCCGGATGCTGACCGGTCTCCAGTACCAGTTTCGCGCTTCCATAGACAGTCTGAGCAGCAATCTTCAGTGCCTGCTCCCGTTTCAGGCCATATTTCACACCGCCGTCAGCAAGTGCTTCGATAAACATGGCTACATAGGCCGGACCACCGCCGGACAGACCGGTCATAACCGGGAACAGGCTTTCATCCACCCATTCCACCAGCCCCAGCTCTGACAGCCAGTGATCTACTGTCTCTTTTTCTTCTTTTGTTGCCGCTGTTCCCGCATCCAGGCCGAATACTCCAGCGCCTGCCATGGCAGGTGTATTGGGCATAATCCTTAAGATTCTTACATCCTCCTGTCCCAATGCTTCTTTAATAGAAGCGACATCATATCCCGCCACAATAGAAAGAAGCAGTTTTCCTTTCAGGGAAACACCTGCTTTTTCAAACAATGCCTTTGCATTCTGTGGTTTAACTGCTGCCAGAACTGCCTCGCTGGCCTCTGCCAGTTCCGTCTCACTGGCAAATACATGACAGCCAAGAGACTGTGCCCGGTCTCTGACTGCCTGTACCGGATCATACACGGCAGTCTCCTCCGGAAGAAGTACTTTTTTCTCGAGTAATCCTTTTAATATGGCATATCCCATATTTCCGTTTCCAAGAAATCCAAGTCTGATATTTGACATTTTCTCTTACCTCCAGCGGATCAGCAGTTTCTTCACCAGGCTGATCAGTGCATTCAGCACGGTAACTACCACGCCGATGACAAAGATACCTGCAATTACTTTGGTGAAGTTTGCAAAATCTGCATTATATTTGATGTACCATCCAAGTCCGGATGTGGCTCCGATCATCTCTGCCGCTGTCAGTACCAGGAAAGAAGTGGACACGGAAACGGAGACACTGTTGATAATTCCCGGCAGACTGTAAGGAAGCAGTACATGAAGAATCATGGAACTCTGGTTCAGATTCAATGTTCTCGCGGAATCCATGATCTTCCGGTCAATCTGGCGCACACTTAATACCATGTTCATGAAAATGGACCAGAAAATCGTCATGGTGATGACGAAAATGGAAGCTGCACGGAAGCTCGGCAGTAATGCTACCGCATACGGGGAATAAATAATCGGCGGAATCGGACTGATGACCCGGACAATAGGCATCACCGTACTGCTCAGACGGTCTGACAGACCGACGATCAATCCCAGGCCAACACCGAAGAACAGTGCCAGTGCAAATGCAAGTCCCATGAGCCGCAGGGAACTTCCCACGCCTTCCAGTATTTTTTTATAATCGGTTACAAAAATATTAAATACATTTTCCGGTGCCGGATAGAGCATGGCATCTTTGACACCCACCTTGGCGGTAATGTACTCCCAGAGAATCAGCGCCACGAATACGATAATTCCGATATCAATGGCTGCTTTTTTCTTCCGGCTGGCAAGAAGCGCTGCCTCCACGGCAATGACAATGACCAGGAATGAGGTATAGGATTTGGTGCCTTCGACTGATGGCTGAAGGATCAGGAACACCAGTACAAGGAATAACAGATGGGGAAGTGCCCCGTGTATTTTCCGTATCATATTCCTTCTCCTCCTTCAAACTCCAGTTTCTGTTCATGTTCGTGATAAAAGAGATCCACAACTTTTCTTCTCAGGCTGAGATATGCTTCATCACTGGTCAGCTTTTCCCGGTTCCGGGGTCTCGCAAAAGGAACCTTTACCTCATGCGCAATCTTTTTGTCCTCCATAAAGAGAATCCGGTCAGACATGAGAATCGCCTCGTCCACATCATGGGTGACAAATACGATGGTCTTTTTCTTCTCCGTCGCATCCAGAATCTGTAACAGCAGATCCTGTAAAAGCACACGGTTCTTGGCATCAATGGCTCCAAATGGCTCGTCCATCAAAAGGATATCCGTCTCCATGGCCAGCGTTCTGGCGATTGCAGCTCTCTGCTGCATACCGCCGGACAGCTGATACGGATACTTGTTTTCAAAGCCTTTCAGTCCTACCTTCTCCAGGTATTCCATGGCTTTTGCAGTCAGTTCCTTTTTGGAAAGCTTCGGAAAATTCTGCTTAACACCAAATTCAATATTTTTTCTCACGGACATCCATGGAAAGAGAGAGTAATGCTGGAATACCACACCTCTGTCTTTTCCGGTTCCTCTTGTCTCCTGTCCGTCGATCAGAAAGCTTCCGCTCTGGGGATTGTTGAGGCCTGCCAGAATGCTCAATGTGGTACTTTTTCCGCATCCGCTGGAACCGATGAGGCTCACAAACTCACCTTCTTCCACAGAAAATGTAACCCCATCCAGTGCATGGTAGACATTTCCCTGGTCTGTATAATCGAGTGTGATGTCTTTTAAATCTATTTTACTCATTTCCATGTATCTCCGTTTTTTTCATAATTCCTTGTTATCAGCCGCAGCAGCTTTCCTCTGCCGGCTCTTCTCTTCAGCCCTGATTGGTTGCCTGGTCATCTGCCTGAAGCTGCAGATATACTTCATTATCCGGGTCTTCCTGAAGAAGTTCGTTCAGTGCATCTTCAAATACGGTCGGGTCAACGTAATCTTTCATATCTACATTTCCCTCAGAATATCCGATATCTACCATTGCCTGGAAGAACTGATCGGTATCTTTTACATCCGGGTTCGGGCTGAATCCGATGTGGCCATATTCATATACCTGACTTCTGATGGTCTCTTCGTCGGTCTCCAGCTCCTGAAGCGCGTAGTTAATGGTTGCGTCTTCATCGGTTACCATCAGCTCGTAAGCACGGATATTTGCTTTCAGTGCTGCTACGTAAGCGTCTCTGTTTGCCTCCAGTTTCTCTCTGGTGGTAAACATACGGCAGCAGATAAATCCAGGCCACTCATCTTCGCCATCCAGATAGCTGACCGGAACCAGTCCCTGTGCTTCTGCACTCTGTCGATAGGTCAGGAATGCAATACCAAGGTCAACCTCTCCTTTTTTCACTGCCTCTACAACCGTTGCTTGGGAATCCAGTTCAACAAACTCGATCTTGGATACGTCAACGCCTCTGTCTTTCAGCATCTTACGGAATGCGATGTCTCCGGTGTTCAATCGGGTAACACCGACTCTCTTTCCTGCCAGAGTCTCTTCATTCAGCTCGGTAAACTCGGATGCGCGATCCGGAAGTGCGTAGAGAGAAGCTCCCTCTGACATCTGTCCTCCAATGATTACAATATCGGAACCCTGATCGATATAGTTCAGAACTGCGGTTGCACCTGCGGATACCAGATCTGCTTTGTCCTGCAGAAGTGCCTGAATGTTATCCGGGTTAGAGTTATTGTAGGTCATCTCTATATCCAGTCCCTCGTCTGCATAATAACCTGCAGCATAGGCAAGAGCGGAATCAATATGTCCAACCATGCTGTTCCATCCCAGAACTCTTAAAGAACCTTTGCTGTCAGAAGCTGTATCTGCTGTATCTGCTGTATCTGCTGCGTCTGCTGTATCATCGCTCTCGCTGTCTGTTGCTTCTGTTGTTTCCTGTGAATCGGATGTTGCTGCGCTGCTATCTGATGAAGAACCACAACCTGCCAGGAGTCCTGCAGAAAGTGCTGCTGTCAGTAACAGGGTAAGTGCTCGTTTTTTCATAATGTTCCTCCTTGGTTTATATTCCTACTTTATCTATAGGAATTATATGTTTCTCGATGTCACTTACTATACTACGGCTTTTTTCGTCTGTCAATAGTTTTTTCATATAAATTAAGTAGGAATAGTAGGTTTGTTGTAGAATGGTTCCAGCCGGTAGAGTAACAGGCTGTGAAATGCTTCCGGCCGTGCGAGCGACAGGCTGTGAGCGGAACCGCTCGCGCTAAGTCCTCGATCCAGCGGTACTAAGATTCGAACTGCGCCTACGGCTTGTTCTCATCAAGTACCGGGACTGCGGACGTTCCTTTCACAGCCTATCACTCTTCGGCCTGGGTTGTGCCACACAATTCATATAAAAAAGAAGCTCCGGATTTTCTCCGAAACTTCCTTGTTTCTATAAATATATACTCTATTCGATGGTTTTCTGATATTCATCCTCTCGGTGTGACGCCAGCAGGAGTATTGCCAGCACAAACACTGCAGCTGCGGCGGCTGTCACAATCCAGAAAGCAATATCATTTTCAAAGATCTGGTTATACAAACTGGTGCTCACGATGAGGCTCACTGCCATATTGGATACCATGTGGGACAGGCAGGTAGCCTTAATGGAACCAAAGCGCTCCATAAGCCAGCACAGAAACCATCCGAAGCAGGCGGCGTATACGCCCTGCACAATATTTCCATGGAAGATTCCGAAGAGAAGACCACCCCAGAAGATGGCCCAGGCCGGGCGCATCATGTCACGGAGTCGTCCGAAAATGATGCCTCTCATAAGGATTTCTTCCACAATAGGTGCCAGAATGCCCACACACAAAAGCTGCAGGATCAGGCTTCCCGACATGAGCATGGCGCTTGTTTCCTCGTAGGAACCTGACAGCTCCGGCAGAGGGCTGATATCAATCAGATTGTTGCTCACCATGGAAAATGCAATGCTCGCCACACTGATCCACAGGACACTGTTTCCATCCAGCTGCCTGGGAGCACGTTTTTCCCGGTATTCCAGACGTTCCGAACAATCTGCCCGGTACAGAAATCCGAACAGTACCACTGACACAGCGGAACTTAACAGCAGAAAACTTACCGCCAGATCCGACCAGTTCTCCACAGAAGTTCCGGCATTCTGCGCCAGTTCCGGAAAGAACAGTGATATAGCCAGCATGCCGACTGCCATGATCATGCTCTGCAAAAGCATGTAGAGGATCATCGGATAGATGACCCTCCATATGTTGTAAACGCTTACTCTCGTACGTTTCTGCATTTTTACATTTTCTCCGGTGCCTCGAATCCCAGCAGATCAATGCAGGTCTCCAGCACTTTTCTGGTCAGCACAAGCAGGGCAATCCAGCTTTTCTTCGCTGCTTCATCTTCAGAGCCAAGAATCTTGGTCTCGTGATAGAATTTATTGAATGCATTGGCAAGATCATAGATATAAGCACAGATCTTGTGAGGTGCAGACTCCTCGTAGGCAGTCTCCATCACGCTGTTGAACTTGGTCAGTTCCAGCTGCAGTGCTTTCTCGCTCTCATTTCTGCAGACTGCGATCTGTCCATCTTCTGCAGCACCGCCCATCTCCTCGTATTTTCTTAAGATGGATTTGATACGAACGATGGTGTACAGGATGTAAGGACCGGTATTTCCCTCAGAAGAAGTGAAACGATCCACATCGAAAATATAATCTTTGGAAGCCTGGTTGGACAGGTCACCGTATTTGACAGCGGAAAGGCCGACGATCTTGGAGATCTTCTCTGCCTCTTCCTCATCCATGGGACGGCTTGCCTCGATCTTCTTCAGCATCTCTTCGTTGATATCTTTCAGAAGATACTCCAGTCTCATAACGCCGCCGTCTCTGGTCTTGAACGGTTTTCCGTCTTTTCCGTTCATGGTGCCAAAGCCCAGGAACTTAAGGCCGGTCTTGTCCGTCACCAGACCGCATTTTCTTGCGCAGCGGAATACCTGGATAAAATGCATCTCCTGACGTTTGTCTACTACGTAGATAATCTCGTCCGGGTTGTAAAGCTTCATACGCTCTACGATGGTGGCCAGATCTGTGGTGGTGTAGAGGGATGCTCCGTCGGATTTCAGCAGCATGCAGGGCGGCACTTCCTTGGTATCGGTGTCTTCCTTCACATCTACCACCAGCGCATTGTCGCTCACATAGGCAAATCCGTCGTCTTTCATCTTCTGTACCATATCCGGGATGTACGGCTGTGCGTCGGACTCACCCTTCCACAGATCGAAGCTGACATTCAGGTTTGCGTAGTTTCTCTTCAAATCAGTAACAGATACATTTAAAATGTGCTGCAGCAGTGCCTGATAACCTTTTCTTCCGTGCTGCAGTTCATAAGTTGCCTGCATGGCAGCCTCTTTATACGGTTCGTCCTCTTTGGAACGCTTGCTGGCCGTCGGATAGATCTCCTCCAGCTCTGCGATGGTGAACGGAGCCTCCTCCGGGTAAGCGCCGTCATAATTCTCATCAAAATAGCACAGCTCCGGCTTTCTCTCATGAAGCTCTGTAATGATCAGCCCCATCTGCAGACCCCAATCCCCCAGATGTACATCGCCGATGACTTTATGTCCTGCAAACCGTGCGATTCTCTTGACACTCTCGCCGATGATCGCGGAACGTAAATGTCCTACGTGAAGCGGTTTTGCCACGTTGGGTCCGCCGTAGTCGATGACGATGGTCTTCGGATGTTCTGCTTTTTCAAATCCCAGACGCTCGTCTGCTTCCATACCGTTTAAGTAGTTTCCAAGGAATGTATCGTTGATCTTCATATTGATGAATCCCGGATTTACAGCCTGTACCTCTCCGAATACTTCGGAACCGGCAAGCTGCTCCACCACTCCATTGGCAATCATAATCGGCGCTTTGTGATACTCTTTCGCTGCCGCCATAGCTCCGTTACACTGATATTCACAGAGGTCCGGACGGTTGGAAATGGATACACGCGCGTATTTTTCATCATAGCCTGCTGCTGCAAATGCTTTTGCCACTTCTGCACTCAGCAGATCCAGTATTTTCTTCATATCCTGAATCTTCCTCCTCTAATTCTCTATTTTCCATCAAACAACTTCTTTCAAGTATAGGGAAAATAAAAGCGTTTGTCAAGGAGGGCAGCTCCTTAGCAGTTGCGAAAGGGAAATTTACTTCACAACTGTATCTACTTAGGCAGGCTTGACATTTTTCTCTGCCTCCCGCAGAATAGAACCATCGCACAAACGAAAAGGAGACCTTACTTATGTTAAAAATCGGTTCCCATGTGGGCATGAGCGGTAAGAAAATGATGCTCGGTTCCGTGGAAGAGGCCCTCTCTTACGGGGCAAATACCTTTATGATTTACACCGGCGCGCCACAGAATACCCGCCGCAAAGAGATCAGCGAACTGAACATTGACGCCGCTCACGCGCTGATGAAAGAAAATGGCATTGACGAGTTCATTATTCATGCACCTTATATCATCAATCTGACCAATACGGTCAAGCCGGAAACTTATGAACTGGCCGTCAGCTTTCTCCGTCTGGAGCTGACCCGGGCCGACGCCATGGGCAGCCATATCATGGTA
>CAVFMZ010000069.1:0-5345 GCA_963623675.1 Firmicutes bacterium CAG:176
ACTTAATAGTAAAATTATTTTTACATTATAACTGTGTCAAATTATGCGAAAGATTAAAGAAATAAGAAAAATTCTATTGACAATAGAGCGGTTAATTGCCTATACTGACAAGTGTTAAGAGAAAAACTGATCTTATGACTCATAAGTTCAGCTCATAAGAGACGACCCGTAAATGGGAACACAGGAGGATTATTTATGAAAAAGAAAGTTGTAAGTTTACTTACTGCTATGGCTTTGACTGCAATGACTCTTGCAGGATGCGGTTCTTCCACAGCAGCAGACAGTTCTGACAGCAGCGCAGCAGAGACTAATGATGAGGCAGCTGACACAGAAGCAGATGCGGATGCTGACAGCACCGCTGCAGTTACCAATGTAAAAGCAGGTTTCATTTTCCTGCATGATGAGAACTCTACTTATGACCTGAACTTCATGAATGCAGCAAAAGAAGCATGTGAAGCACTTGGCATTGAGTACATGACCAAGACCAACATTCCGGAAGGCCAGGAGTGCTACGATGCAGCATGCGAGCTTGCAGATGCAGGATGCAACTTCATCTTCGCAGACAGCTTCGGACATGAGGATTACATTATTGAAGCAGCAAAAGAGTATCCGGAAGTACAGTTCAGCCATGCAACCGGAACCAAGGCTCATACAGAGGGACTTGACAATTTCCACAATGCATTCGCTTCTATCTATGATGGCCGTTATCTTGCAGGTATCACTGCAGGTATGAAATTAAATGAGATGATTGCAAACGGTGACATCACCGAGGATCAGGCAAAGATGGGATATGTAGGAGCTTACACCTATGCAGAGGTTATTTCCGGATATACTTCCTTCTTCCTGGGCGCTCGTTCCGTATGCCCGAGCGCAACAATGGAAGTTACCTTTACTGGTTCCTGGTATGATGAGACCGCTGAGAAAGAGGGAGCTAATAAACTGATCGAGGACGGATGCGTACTGATCAGCCAGCATGCTGACTCCATGGGAGCTCCGACCGCATGCGAGACCGCAGGCGTACCGAATGTTTCCTACAACGGAAGCACCGAGAGCGCTTGCCCGAACACCTTCCTGGTATCCTCCAGAGTAAACTGGGAGCCGTATTTTGAATATGCAATGACCTGTGTAGCAGATGGAACTGCAATCGATACTGACTGGACAGGAACTCTGGCTACCGGTTCTGTAGAACTGAGCAGTCTTGGAAGCGCAGTAGCAGATGGAACTCAGGAAGCAATCGATGCAGCAACTGCTGAGATCGAAGCCGGTACCTTACATGTATTCGATACCTCTACCTTTACGGTTGACGGTGCAGAACTGACCAGCTATGAGGCAGACGTAGACACTGATGCAGATTACACTCCGGATCATGAAGTAGTAAGTGATGGATACTTCCATGAGTCTGAGTATCGTTCCGCTCCGTACTTCAACGTACAGATCGACGGTATCAACCTTCTGGATACTGCATTCTAATTAAATTAAGATGCCTTGCAAAGGGCGGCACAGCGACTATCGCCGCGCCGCCCTTTTTATCGTATGAAAACAAAGTTTTTCATACGATAAAACGCTCCGCGGGATCGCACTGCGGCGGTTTGGAAATGTGTTGCTACAGCAACCCGCCGCAGGCGGAGAATCTCGCAAGCGAGATTCTATCCGAATGGGATTGACAATCTAAGGGAGATATAGAAAGGGGACGAAAGATGGATACCAGAACAGCGGCAGTTTCGTTAAGAAACGTAACGAAGACGTTTGGTGCGGTTGTTGCCAATGAGAAAGTGAATCTGGATATTTATAAGGGAGAGATTCTGGCACTCCTGGGAGAGAACGGAAGTGGAAAGACAACTCTGATGAATATGCTTTCCGGCATTTATTTCCCGGATGAGGGACAGATTTTTATCAATGGAAAAGAAGAGATGATCAAATCTCCGAAAGATGCATTAAAGCTGGGTATCGGTATGGTGCATCAGCATTTCAAACTGGTAGATGTACTGTCAGCTACAGAAAATATTGTACTGGGTCTGGAAGGAAAGCTGAATATTAAAGAAGCTTCCAAAAAGATCGAGCATATCTGTGAGAAATATGGATTTGAGGTAGATCCGAAGCAGAAGATCTACGACATGTCCGTTTCACAGAAGCAGACGGTGGAGATTGTAAAAGTGCTTTACCGTGGTGCGGATATCCTGATTCTGGATGAGCCGACGGCAGTTCTGACGCCCCAGGAGACGGAGAAGCTGTTCCGCGTACTTCGGAAAATGAGAGACGACGGCAAAGCCATCGTTATCATCACCCATAAAATGAATGAAGTAAAATCTCTGTCTGACCGCGTGGCAGTCTTGAGAAGCGGCCAGTACATTGGTGATATGAAGACCAGCGAGACCAATATCACAGAAATGACCAACATGATGGTCGGACATACGGTAACCCTGAACATTGACCGTCCGGATCCGGTAGATCCGAAGCCGCGAATCGAAGTACAGGGGCTGACCGTCCGGAATGAAGAAGGTATCGTCAAATTAAAAGATGTCAGCTTTACCGCCAACAGCGGTGAGATTCTCGGTATTGCGGGAATTTCCGGATGCGGACAGAAGGAACTTCTGGAAGCCATTGCAGGGCTTCAGCCGATAGAATCAGGAACGATTGCCTATATGAACCCAGATGGATCTAAGGAAATGTTGCTGGGCAAGGATCCGCTGAAGATTTCCGAGATGGGAATTGCCCTTTCTTTCGTGCCGGAGGATCGTCTGGGCATGGGCCTGGTAGGAAATATGGATCTGACCGACAATATGATGCTTCGCTCTTTCCGAAAAGGAAACACCCCATTTGTGGACCGTAAGCCAGCCCGGGAACTGGCAGAGCATGTGGTAGAGAGTCTGGAAGTGGTGACACCGGGTATTCACACTCCGGTTCGCCGACTTTCCGGAGGTAATGTACAGAAGGTACTGCTGGGACGTGAGATTGCATCGTCTCCGACGGTTCTTTTGACTGCATATGCAGTGCGTGGTCTGGATATCAATTCTTCCTATACGATTTATGATTTGCTTAATGAGCAGAAGAAAAAAGGCGTGGCAGTTATCTTCGTAGGAGAGGATCTGGATGTGCTGGTAGAACTTTCCGACCGGATCATGGTTCTCTGTGGCGGAGAGGTCAGCGGCATCGTGGATGCCAGAACCACAGATAAAAATGAGGTCGGAATGATGATGACCAGAATGGGAGGCAGTGAAGAACATGAATGAGAAAAAGAAAGAACCGCTTTTCCATATCGTAAAGAGGGATGCCATTCCTTGGTATCAGTCACTGGGAATCCGGGCAGCAGCGATCGTGCTGGCGCTGATTCTCTGCGCTGTAATCACAACGGTAACAACGGGTATTAACCCGATTCAGGTATATCAGTCTATTTTTGTGGGAGCATTTGGTTCCGCCAGAAAGACCTGGATTACCTTCCAGAATATTTCCATTCTGCTTCTGATCTCCCTGGCGCTGACTCCGGCGTTCAAGATGAAATTCTGGAACATCGGTGGTGAGGGACAGGTACTGATCGGCGGACTTGCATCTGCAGCCTGCATGATCTGTCTGGGAGACAAGCTTCCCAACGCGGCAGTCATTGTCTGCATGATCGTGGCAAGTGTTGCAGCCGGTGCTGTCTGGGGATTTATCCCGGCATTTTTCAAAGCAAAATGGAACACCAATGAGACCCTTTCCACGCTGATGATGAACTACATTGCGACCCAGCTGGTGGCATTTTACACCATTGTATGGGAGGTGCCGAAGGGCTCCGGTAAAATCGGAATTATCAATCAGAATACCAATGTGGGCTGGCTGCCCCAGGCATTCGGTTCCAAATATCTCTTAAGTATTCTGGTAGCAGTGATCATTACGGTATTTATGTATATTTACCTTAACTACAGCAAACATGGGTATGAGATTTCGGTTGTAGGAGAAAGCGAAAATACAGCGAAATATGTAGGAATTAAGGTAGAAAAAGTGGTTATGCGTACTGTTGCTTTATCCGGGGCTGTATGTGGCCTGGTGGGACTCCTTCTGGTGGGAGGAATTAACCATACCATAACTACCACGATCGCCAATGGACAGGGGTTTACAGCAGTCATGGTATCCTGGATGTCCAAATTTAATCCGCTGACCATGGTATTTTCCAGCTTCCTGATTATTTTCATGGACCGCGGTGCCAGCGAGATTTCCACAAACTTCGGACTGAACCAGTCTTACTCCGATATCCTGACGGGAATTATCCTGTTCTTCATTATCGGCTGTGAGTTCTTCATTTCCTATCAGCTGCAGTCCCGCAAAAAAGCAGAGAAGAAGGAGGTAAAATAAATCATGTTGAACTTCTTACTTGCATTTATTCCAAGAGCCATTGTACAGGGTATTCCGCTTCTGTTCGGAAGTACCGGTGAGATCGTGACCGAGAAATCCGGTAACCTGAACCTGGGAATCCCGGGCGTTATGTATGTAGGCGCCATCTGTGGTGTCATCGGTTCCTTCTTTTATGAGCATTCCGTGCCGGATGCATCCGCTATGAATGGAGCGCTTGCCATCCTGATTCCGATGGTATGCTGTATGCTTGGCTCTCTGCTCATGGGACTTTTATACTGCTTCCTGACTGTCACGCTGCGTGCCAATCAGAACGTAACCGGTCTTGCCATGACGACCTTCGGTGTTGGCTTCGGTAACTTCTTCGGTGGTTCCCTGATCAAACTGGTAGACAGTGACGTGCCGTCCATTACCCTGACTGCAACCAGTGGATTTTTCAGTAAGACTTTGCCGTTTGCAGGAAATCTGGGATGGTTCGGAAAACTGTTCCTGTCCTACGGCTTCCTGGCATATCTGGCAGTGATCGTTGCGCTGGTGGCATCCTATATTCTGCATCACACCCGCGTGGGTCTGCAGCTTCGTGCCGTCGGTGAAAATCCGAGTACTGCAGATGCGGCAGGTATCAACGTGGCAAAATACAAATACATCGCAACCTGTGCCGGCTGTATGATCGCAGGTTTCGGTGGACTTTACTATGTCATGGATTATGCCTGCGGTGTATGGTCCAACGATGCATTCGGTGACAGAGGATGGCTGGCAATTGCCCTTGTAATCTTCACTATCTGGCGTCCGAATATCAGTATTCTGGCATCCTTCCTGTTTGGTGGACTGTATATTCTGTACCTCTACATTCCGACTGGAATGGATCATATGGAATACCAGGAGTTATATAAAATGATTCCTTATGTGGTAACACTGGTGGTACTGGTAGTGACCAGCATCCGCAGTAAGAGAGAGAGCCAGCCGCCTGCAAGTCTGGGTCTGGCTTACTTCAGAGAAGAGCGTTAATAATAGAAATG
>CAVFMZ010000069.1:5670-14576 GCA_963623675.1 Firmicutes bacterium CAG:176
TTGTATTCCGGGTTGTTGGCCAGAAACATGAGAATGTCGAATGCCGTCTGGGGCATATGGATTTCCTTGCATAAAGGCTTGCAGTGTTCGCTGTAAGCCAGCTGAATTTTCTGGGCAAATTCCAGATGTACGTTCATGATGTTTACCTCACTTTTTAGATTATTCAAAAATGAACTATTCAGATTTGAATAGCGTAGCACAGAAGGGAGCGGGTGTCAACAGGACTGGTCATTTTCAGGGGATGCGGTTATAATAAGAAAAAAATCACAAGAGGAAGTTATGACAGAGATACGATATTACATGGCTCCGCTGGAGGCCATCACTACCTACACCTACCGGCAGGCCCACGCGAAAGTATATGGCCCGCTTACGAAATATTTTATTCCATTTCTGGAAAACCATGAGAAGCGGGATTTTAAGACAAGGGAACTGCAGGAAATCTTACCGGAACATAATGAAGGGATCTACGCGGTGCCGCAGATTCTAACTAATAAGGCAGACGGATTTATCCGGCTTGGAAAAGCGCTGAAGGATTACGGATACACAGAAGTAAACCTGAATCTAGGCTGTCCGTCCAAAACAGTGGTGACCAAAGGAAAAGGCTCTGGATTTCTGGCTTTTCCGGAAGAACTTGACCGATTCCTGGATGAAATCTTTGGGGCGTTGGGATCAGAGATGAAACTATCCGTGAAAACCCGGATTGGAAAAGAACAGCCGGAAGAGTTTCCAAAACTCCTGGAGATCTTTAACCGCTATCCCCTAGAAGAACTGATCATTCATCCGCGGGTACAGACGGACGGATATAAGAATCATCCCCGTATGGAAATGTACGATCTGGCAGTCCGGGAGAGCAAAAATCCCATCGGCTATAACGGAGACCTGTTCGATCAGGAGAAGATCGATACCTTTCAGGAAGCGTATCCGGACACGGGCCGCCTGATGCTGGGCAGAGGATTTCTCATGAATTCGGGACTTCTTCATCCGGAAACCGGCAGGAAAGAGTTCTGGGAGTTTCACGATCTGGTCTATCAGGGGTATCTGGAACGGGATCTGGGCGGCTACCGGAATGTGCTGTTCAAGATGAAGGAGCTGTGGCTTTATCAGGTAAAACTGTTCCCGGAAGTGAAGGGACTGGAGAAGAAGATCAAAAAATTACAGACGCAGAAGGACTATGAGCAGCTCATGCAGGAGCTGCGTGCAGAACAGTAAACTTCATAAATCCTTTCATTGTCAACCGTATGGGAATATTGTATAATGGAAACAATCACAGCAAACGGAGGGAAAATGCATGACAGGAATGAACTCTGCAGTGATCTGGCTTGTGCTGGTGATCGTACTGCTGGCCATTGAGATTGCGACGCTGGGACTGACGACGGTCTGGTTCGCAGGCGGGGCGGCAGCGGCATTTATCTCGACCTTTTTTGGAGCAGGCATGGGAGTCCAGATGGGAATCTTTCTGGTACTGTCTCTGGTCTTACTGCTGGTTACAAGACCGGCGGCCATGCGCTTTATGAAAAAGGGACCGGTAAAAACCAATGCGGACAGTCTGATCGGCAGGATAGCCGTGGCAACGAAGAAGATCGACAATCTGGCGCAGACCGGGGAAGTCGATATTGCCGACATCAGCTGGACGGCAAGGAGCCGGGACGACTTGAAGATTATCCCGGCAGGCAGCAAAGTAAAGATCTGTGCCATCGAGGGCGTAAAGCTTATCGTGGAGGAGATAAAGGAGGAAAATTAAATGATTTTATTAGGCGTACTGATCCTGGTGATTCTGATCATTCTGGCATCTTGCGTGAAAGTGGTACCGCAGGCTACCGCGCTTGTTATGGAACGTCTGGGTGCGTATAACGGAACCTGGTCGGTAGGTATCCATTTCAAGATGCCGATCATCGACCGTGTGGCAAAGAAAGTAACCTTAAAAGAGCAGGTAGTAGACTTTGCACCGCAGCCGGTGATCACCAAAGATAACGTAACCATGAGAATTGATACGGTTGTATTCTTCCAGATTACCGATCCGAAGCTTTTCGCTTATGGCGTTGAGAATCCGATCATGGCAATTGAGAACCTGACTGCAACCACCCTCAGAAATATCATCGGTGACCTGGAGCTTGACCAGACCCTGACTTCCCGTGAGACCATCAACACCAAGATGCGCGCATCCCTGGATGTGGCAACGGACCCGTGGGGTATCAAGGTAAACCGTGTAGAGCTGAAGAACATCATTCCTCCGGCCGCTATTCAGGATGCCATGGAGAAACAGATGAAGGCAGAGCGTGAACGTCGTGAAGCTATTCTTAGGGCAGAAGGTGAGAAGAAGTCCACGATTCTGGTAGCAGAAGGTCATAAAGAGTCTGCCATTCTGGATGCAGAGGCTGAGAAACAGGCAGCGATCTTAAGAGCAGAAGCAGAGAAAGAGAAGATGATCAAGGAAGCAGAAGGTCAGGCAGAGGCCATCCTGAAAGTGCAGCAGGCAAATGCAGACGGTCTTCGTTTCCTGAAAGAAGTAGGCGTAGACGAGGCAGTCATCCAGCTGAAGAGTCTGGAGGCATTTGCAAAGGCAGCCGACGGACAGGCAACCAAGATCATTATTCCGTCCGAGATTCAGAAACTTGCCGGACTGGTAACTTCCGTTACGGAAGTAGCGAAAGAGAAGTAATTCGCATCGCAGAAACACATTTCGGGCTGACGCAGCTATGCGCCAGCCTGTTTGCATGAAAAACACATACATACAAAAGGAGATACCACCATGGATTTAAAAGGAAGAAATTTTTTAAAACTGCTCGATTACACACCGGAGGAGATGACCTATCTTCTGGATCTGGCTGCAGAGCTGAAGGACAAGAAGAAAAAAGGCATTCAGGTAGATACCTTAAGAGGAAAAAATGTAGCGCTGATTTTTGAAAAAACCAGTACCAGAACCCGCTGCTCTTTTGAAGTGGCAGCACATGACCTGGGTATGGGAACGACCTATCTTGATCCCACTGGTTCTCAGATCGGCAAAAAAGAGAGCATCGCAGATACCGCCCGCGTACTGGGAAGAATGTATGAAGGTATTGAGTACCGTGGATATGGTCAGGAGATCGTGGAGGAGCTGGCAAAATACGCAGGTGTTCCGGTATGGAATGGTCTGACCAACGAGTTCCATCCGACCCAGATTCTGGCAGATATGCTGACCATCCGTGAGCATTTCGGTAATCTGGATGTAAAAGTCGTTTACATGGGCGATGCCCGTTACAATATGGGTAATTCCTGGATGGTAGGCTGTGCGAAAATGGGTATGGACTTTACCGCCTGCGCACCGAAGAAATACTGGCCGTCCCAGGAGCTGATTGATCAGTGCCAGGCAATTGCCAAAGAGACCGGAGCAAAGATCACACTGGAAGAGGACGTACAGAAAGCAACCAAGGGTGCCGATGTCATCTACACGGACGTATGGGTATCTATGGGCGAGCCGGATGAAGTATGGGCAGAGCGTATCCATGATCTTCTTCCGTATCAGGTAAATAAAGCAGTGATGGAAAATGCAGGAGAGCAGGCAATCTTCATGCACTGTCTGCCGGCATTCCACGATCTGGGAACCAAGATCGGCAAACAGATCAGCGAGAAATTCAATCTGGATGCCATGGAAGTAACCGATGAAGTATTTGAGTCTTCCCAGTCTGTTGTATTTGACGAGGCAGAGAACCGTATGCATACCATCAAAGCAGTGATGGCAGCAACACTGGGAGCATAAAAAGCCGGGGGAATCATGAAAGGATTTCTGGAACGATATCGGAATATCACGGTCTGGTTGAGCCTCTTCATTTTAGCTATGGGATTTGTGGCGGCATCGGATGAAGAACACCGGATGGCATGTATGCTGTTTGCATTTCTGGCGGGCGCCTTCCTCTTCGGAGCGGGAACCGCCAGAGAGTGGGCAGTGAAAAATCAGCCAGGTATTTTTTGCTATGCAGTATTGACGGCGGCCATGTGTATGGCGGTTGTCATGACAATTCTGCGCCTGGGAGGAATTTTATGAGAACAGAATTATTGAAAATATTGCGGGAATCAGACGATTATGTATCCGGGCAGCAGCTCTGTGATCAGTTTGGCGTTTCCCGGACGGCAGTCTGGAAGGCGATCAGCCAGCTGCGGGAGGAAGGTTATGATATCGAAGCTGTGAAAAACAGAGGATATAGGCTGAACTCCGGTAAGATGCCGGATCTATTGACCGCTTCGGAAATTGTGAGCAGACTTCACACGGAGCAGATGGGACAAAACTGTATTTTCCTAGAGACGGTGGATTCTACCAATAACTATGCCAAACGGATTGCCGAGCAGGGAGCGGAGACAGGCACCCTGGTGGTGGCGGAAGAGCAGACCGGAGGTAAGGGCCGCAGAGGAAGATCCTGGGAAACCCCCAAAGGGGCGAATATTGCCATGACGATTCTGCTGAAACCGCAGATCCGCCCGGAGCATGCTTCACGGTTAACGCTTCTTATGGCTATGGCGGTAGTCCGGGGCGTCCGGAGAGTGACAGGTCTGGAGGTTGGTATCAAATGGCCCAACGACGTGGTGGTAGATGGACATAAAGTTTGTGGAATCCTGACGGAGATGAGCACGGAGGTGGATTATATCAATCATGTGGTCATTGGCACGGGTATTAATATCAATCAGACAGAATTTCCGGAGGAGATCCGGGAAATTGCCGGTTCTCTGAAACTGGCAGCAGGACATTCCATTGCGAGAGCAGAACTGGTCGCTGCGATCATGGAAGAACTGGAAGATCTGTATGGGACATTTTTAAAGACAGAAGATTTGTCCGCACTGAAAGAAGAATATAACAAAAACTGTGTCACCTGCGGTCATGAGATCCGTGTGCTGGAGCCGGGGCATGAATATACCGGAACCACAGACGGCATCAATGAACTTGGCGAACTGGTAGTGAAGAAAGCAGACGGAGAGACGGTCTGCGTCTACGCGGGAGAGGTTTCTGTGCGTGGACTGTATGGATATGTATAGGAGAGAATTAACAGATGTATCAGGACAGAGTGGTGCTCTGCGGAGCAAGCGCTTATGAGAAAAAATATTATCTGAATGAAGATTTTAAAGCACTTCCTCAGCAGATTCAGGACGAACTGAAGATTATGTGTGTGCTGTTTACGGAAGATATCGGCGGTGTGCTGACTCTGGTCTTCGACGAGGAAGGAAATCTTCTTCTGGAAGTATCAGCGGATGAAGGGGATCTGCTTTATGATGATATTGGAAGTGAACTGAAGATCCGGCAGATTCAGAAAGAAAAGGCAGAATTACTGCAGTCTCTGGAGCTGTATTATAAAGTGTTCTTCCTTGGCGAGGATGTGGAAGAATGAGAAAGACGTTGAAGATCGGAGACGTAAGTCTGAAAAATAATCTGATCCTCGCTCCCATGGCAGGTGTGACGGACCTGCCATTTCGTCTTTTATGTAAAGAGCAGGGAGTGGGACTTCTCTGTATGGAGATGGTCAGTGCCAAAGCCATTTATTTCAATAATAAGAATACGGAAGAACTGTTAAATATTGACGACCGGGAGCCGCCGGTATCTCTGCAGCTGTTTGGTTCTGATCCGGATATCATCAGCGAGATGGCGAAAAAGATTGAGGACAGGCCATTTTCCATTCTGGATATCAATATGGGATGCCCGGTGCCGAAGGTGGCAGGCAATGGAGAAGGCTCCGCTCTTATGAAAAATCCCAAGCTGGTGGAGGAGATCGTCAGTAAGACGGCAAAGGCTATCAAAAAGCCGGTGACGGTAAAGATCCGGAAAGGATTTGACGACGCCCATGTGAATGCCGTGGAGATTGCGAGAATCGCGGAGAGCGCCGGAGCAGCAGCGGTGGCAGTGCATGGCCGGACCAGAGAGCAGTATTACAGCGGAAAGGCGGACTGGGACATCATCCGCCAGGTCAAAGAAGCGGTGAAAATTCCGGTCATTGGAAATGGAGACGTGACTTCACCGGAGTCTGCAAGACAGCTTCTGGAGACCACCGGGTGTGACGGTATCATGATTGGCCGCGGAGTTCAGGGAAATCCTTGGATTTTCCGGCAGATCTTGCACTGGATGGAGACCGGAGAGGAAGAGCCGAAGCCGGATCTGGAAGAAGTGAAAGCCATGATTTTCCGGCATGCACGGATGCTGGTGGATTATAAAGGGGCTTATACGGGCATCAGGGAAATGCGGAAGCATGTGGCGTGGTACACGGCAGGTTATCCCAATTCTGCAAAACTCCGGGCGAGAGTGAATGAAATTGAAAGCCTGGAATCATTGGAGGAGTTAATTCAGGGCCTCTGACATATAGTTAGGCATAAGAAGATGTCAGGAGGCAGCGTTTCATGAGATGGTGGAAACGGCTGAGAGAATGGTTCAAGTCCCGAAAGCAGCAGGAAAAAGTGGTGGAAACACCGAAAGCAGAGAAGAGTTTTTTCCTATATATGAGACGGGTTCCGGAAGTACTGACCCGGATACGGAGAGAGCAGGGGATACCGCTTAAGGATCTGGAACTGGTTCTGATTGATAATGAAGAGGAACCGGCATGGCATGTACAGGTGGTTCTGGAAAAACTGGTTCCGGGGCTGAATGTGCTGTATCTGGTGACGAGCCGGAAGGAAGCGTTTGAGGAACTTGCAGATGAACTGTTCGACAGCCAGGGACTGATCGTGGTGATGACAGATCCGGAGGCGGCAAACCCCGCAGGAAACCTGATTCTGGACCTCCACGACTGGGAAATGCACCTTGACATTATTTCTTAGGTACGATAAAATAACTTGACTCAATAGATTTATTGGATAGATTGGAAGGTGTTGAACATGGCGGATAAAAAAAATATTATGACCTATGCAGGTCTTAAAAAACTGCAGGATGAGCTGCAGGATTTGAAAGTAAACCAGAGACGTGAGATCGCTCAGAAGATCAAAGAGGCAAGAGAGCAGGGAGACCTTTCTGAGAACGCTGAGTATGATGCAGCAAAAGATGAGCAGAGAGATATCGAGGCACGTATTGAGCAGATCGAGCAGATCCTGAAAAATGCAGAGGTTGTTGACGAAGACGAAGTCGACTTGGACAAAATCAATATCGGATGCCTGGTACGCGTTCTGGATATTGAGTATGACGAAGAAGAAGAGTACAGACTGGTTGGTTCTTCCGAGGCCAGCAGTCTTCAGAATAAAATTTCCAACGAGTCTCCGTTTGGTAAAGCACTGATCGGAGCAAAAGTAGGAGATATCGTGGAAGTAGAGGCACCGGCTGGTGTGATTAAATACAAGGTGCTCAGCATTCACAGAGCAAACTAAGGAGAGAAAAAGTGGCAGGAAATAATAATACACAGGACATGGGACAGCTGTTAAAGATCCGCCGTGAGAAGCTGGCAGACCTTCAGAATGCAGGCAAAGACCCGTTCCAGATTACGAAATATAATCAGACCCATCATTCCTCAGATGTAAAAGCTCTTTATGAAGAGCATGAGGCAAAGGTTCTTGCAGGAAGAGCACCGCTGAACACAGATGGAATGGATGAGGCACAGGCAAAAGACGCACTGAATGCAGATTACAATGAAAGAAGAGCCATCATGGACGCACAGCCGATCCATGTATCCATTGCCGGACGTATGATGTTCAAGCGTGTTATGGGTAAAGCTTCTTTCTGCAATATCCGTGACCTGAAAGGAACCATTCAGGTATATGTGGCAAGAGACGCTATCGGAGAAGAGAGCTACGCAGATTTCAAGAAATCTGACATTGGAGATATTTACGGTGTGGAAGGTTATGCATTCCGTACCAAGACCGGTGAGATTTCCATCCATGCTGAGAAGATGACCCTGTTGAGCAAGAGCTTACAGATCCTTCCGGAGAAATATCATGGAATTACCGATACAGATATGCGTTATCGTCAGAGATACGTAGACTTGATTATGAACGAGGATGTAAAGAATACTTTCATCAAACGTTCCCAGATCATCAAAGAGATCCGTAACTTCCTGGCAGGAAGAGATTTCATGGAAGTAGAGACTCCGACCCTGGTTTCCAATGCAGGTGGAGCAGCAGCCCGCCCGTTTGAGACCCATTACAATGCGCTGAACGAGGATGTAAAGCTTCGTATTTCTCTGGAGCTGTATCTGAAGAGACTGATCGTAGGCGGACTTGAGAGAGTCTTCGAGATCGGCCGTGTATACCGCAACGAAGGTGTTGATACCCGTCATAATCCGGAGTTCACTCTCATGGAGCTGTATCAGGCATACACCGATTACGAAGGCATGATGGAACTGACTGAGAGCATGTTCCGTTATCTGGCTGAGAAAGTATGCGGAAGCACCAAGTTTACCTATAATGGAATTGAGATCGATTTTGGTAAGCCGTTTGAGCGTCTGACCATGAACGATGCGATCAAGAAATATGCAGGCATTGATTTTGATGCCGTTGAGACCGATGAGGAAGCCAAGAGACTGGCAGATGAGCATCACATTGAGTATGAGGAGCGTCATACCAAGGGCGATATCATTAACCTGTTCTTCGAGGAGTACTGTGAGAAAGAGCTGATCCAGCCGACCTTCATCATGGATCATCCGCTTTCCATCTCTCCGCTGACCAAGAAGAAACCGTCCGATCCGAACAAGGTAGAGCGTTTCGAGCTGTTCATCAACACCTGGGAGATGTGTAACGCATATTCCGAGCTGAATGACCCGATCGATCAGAGAGAGCGTTTCGCACAGCAGGATGCAAATGCAGAGGCTGGCGACGACGAGGCACAGCACACCGATGAAGATTTCCTGAATGCACTGGAGATCGGTATGCCGCCGACCGGTGGTATCGGATACGGTATCGACCGTCTGGTTATGCTGCTCACTGACAGCCCGGCCATCCGTGACGTACTGCTCTTCCCGACGATGAAG
>CAVFMZ010000070.1:0-14366 GCA_963623675.1 Firmicutes bacterium CAG:176
AAAACATAGTTGACAAATAGGAAATATAGGGATATAATTGCCTCATCAAGTAAAACATAGTATGCAAATAGGAATTATAGGAGGAATAGAAAATGGCAAACATCTACAAAGGCACACTTGGACTGATCGGAAACACCCCGCTGGTAGAAGTCGTAAACGTAGAAAAAGAGCTTGGCCTGGAAGCAAAGATTCTGGTAAAGCTTGAGTATTTCAATCCGGCCGGAAGCGTAAAGGACCGTATTGCGAAGGCCATGATCGAGGACGCCGAAGAGAAAGGAATCCTGAAAGAAGGATCTGTTATCATCGAGCCGACCTCCGGAAATACAGGTATCGGACTTGCATCCATCGCAGCAGCCAAAGGATACAGAATCATCCTCACCATGCCGGAGACTATGAGCGTGGAGAGAAGAAACATCCTGAAAGCTTACGGCGCTGAGCTGGTACTGACCGAAGGGGCAAAAGGAATGAAGGGAGCCATCGCAAAAGCCGATGAACTTTCCAAAGAAATCCCGAACAGCTTCATCCCGGGACAGTTTGTAAACCCGGCAAACCCGGCAGCACATAAGAAAACCACCGGTCCGGAGATCTGGAAAGATACCGACGGAAACGTAGACATCTTCGTAGCAGGCGTAGGTACCGGCGGAACCCTTACCGGTGTTGGTGAGTACCTGAAATCCCAGAAACCGGATGTGAAGATCGTAGCAGTCGAGCCGGCAACCTCTCCGGTCCTTTCCGAAGGAAAGAGCGGCCCGCATAAGATTCAGGGTATCGGCGCAGGATTTGTACCGGATGTACTGAACACCAAAGTATATGATGAAATTATTCCCATTGAGAATGACGATGCATTCGCAGGCGGAAAGCTCCTTGCGAAACAGGAAGGCGTACTGGTAGGCATTTCTTCCGGAGCAGCGCTCCAGGCAGCCATCCAGCTGGCAAAGAGACCGGAGAACAAAGGAAAGACCATCGTAGCACTGCTTCCGGACAACGGTGACAGATATTATTCCACTCCGCTGTTCGCAGAATAAATGAAAACCCATACGAAAAATAGAAAAGAAAGGTAAAAAAACCAATGGCAGAGAAATTAAAAAGAGCAGACAGAAAATTCAAATTTGAGACCTTACAGCTTCATGTAGGACAGGAAGCTCCCGATCCGGTAACCGACGCACGTGCAGTACCGATTTATCAGACTTCTTCTTATGTATTCCGCAACTGCGATCATGCAGCAGCAAGATTTGGCCTGGCAGATGCAGGTAATATTTACGGACGTCTGACCAACCCGACGGAAGACATTTTCGAGCAGAGAATCGCAGCACTGGAAGGCGGCGTTGCAGCACTGGCAGTCGCATCCGGAGCAGCAGCAGTTACCTACACCATCGAGAACCTGGCACAGAAGGGCGACCATATCGTATCTGCAAAGAACATTTACGGTGGAACCTTCAACCTTCTGGAGCATACCCTTCCGGCATACGGTGTTGAGACCACTTTTGTTGATATTTTTAATCTGGATGAGGTGGAAGCTGCCATTAAGGAGAATACCAAAGCAGTTTACATTGAGACTCTTGGAAACCCGAACTCTGACGTAGTTGACATTGAGGCAATTGCAAAGATTGCTCATGCCCATAAGATTCCGCTGGTAGTAGACAGTACCTTTGCTACTCCGTATCTGGTTCGTCCGATCGAGTATGGTGCTGATATCGTCGTTCATTCTGCAACCAAATTTATTGGCGGACACGGAACCACCATTGGTGGTGTCATCGTAGACAGCGGTAAATTTGACTGGGAGGCATCCGGAAAATTCCCGTCACTGACTGAGCCGAACCCGAGCTATCATGGCATCAGCTTTACCAAAGCAGTAGGAGCAGCTGCATTTGTAACCAAGATCCGTGCAATCCTCCTTCGTGATACCGGAGCTACCATTTCTCCGATTCATTCCTGGATTTTCCTGCAGGGACTTGAGACTCTGTCTCTTCGTGTAGAGCGTCACGTACAGAATGCGCTGAAGGTGGTAGAGTACCTGAACAACCATCCGCAGGTAGAAGAGGTTCATCATCCGTCTGTATCCAAAGACCCGCAGCAGCAGGCTCTTTATAAGAAATATTTCCCCAACGGAGGCGGTTCCATCTTCACCTTCGAGATCAAGGGAGATGCACAGAAAGCAAAGGATTTCATTGATAACCTGGAGCTGTTCTCTCTGCTCGCTAACGTAGCAGACGTAAAATCTCTGGTCATCCACCCGGCGACCACCACACACAGCCAGTGTACAGAGGAAGAACTTCTGGATCAGGGAATCAAACCGAATACCATCCGTCTTTCCATCGGTACTGAGAATATTGACGATATCATTCAGGACCTGGATGAGGCATTCAAGGCAGTACAGTAAGGAATGAAATTTTCCAAGAAAAGCAGATACGGAGTAGCAGCGCTCATTGATCTGGCGGTAAATTCAAAAAACGGCCATGTGGCACTTGGAAGTATTGCCGAGAGAAATGGGATCTCTCCCCAGTATCTGGAGCAGGTATTTGCAAGCCTGCGCCGGGCGGGGATTGTGAAGAGCGTCAAAGGCTCCCAGGGTGGATATCTGCTGAACCATCCGTCCTCCAGGATTACGGTGGCATCGATTGTACAGGCGCTGGAAGGATCGTATTATCTGGATGATGAAGAGGTAAAAGAAGGAAGCGCAGCCGGGATTGCGGAGACCATACAGGAAGACATCGTAGACAAAGTCAATCACGGGCTGGATCAGATCCTTCAGAATCTGACGCTGGCCGATCTGGAAGAAAATTACCAGGAGCGGCAGTCCGGTGGACAGGAGATGTATTACATTTAACTTATTCAGATCCATAAATGAGCAAAAGGGAAGCCTCATAGAGGCGATTTTGCGAATTGGCTCTGAATAGGCATAGAATAAAACAAGGCGGAGATAATGCGCATGGAAGAATGTGTCATGATCTCCGCCTCATTTTTTATAAAATCAGGAGGAAAGACAAATGAGCGCAACGAAGAAAACAGTTCTGATTACCGGAGGAGCCAGCGGCATTGGCCTTGGCACCGTGAAATATCTGCTGAATAAAGAAAATTATGAGGTAATCTCTTTTTCCAGAGGAGCAGGCCATATTGAGGAAGCTAAAAAGGAACTGGGTGACCGGGCTCATGAAGCACTGTTCCTGCAGGGAGATATATCCAGTGAGGCAGATGTACAGAAGTTATATGCAGAAATCGAGAGCCGCTATGGAAAACTGGACGGACTGGTCAACAGTGCAGGCGTCATAAAGCTGGGCGGTGTGGAAGAACAGTCACTGGAAGAGTGGAGACGGGTGGTTGATACGAATCTGACCAGTGTCTTTCTCATGGTGAAAACCATGCTTCCACTGCTGAAAAAGGGAACCAATGCGTCCATCGTAAATCTGTCTTCCCTGAATGCCAGAAGACCGGGAGGTTCTGCTGCTTATTGTGCATCCAAGGCGGGGGTGGAGAATCTGACCCAGTATCTGGCAAAAGAACTTGGAAAATATCAGATTCGCGTCAATGCAGTAAGTCCGGCAGCAGTTCACACCAATATCTATGTCTCTTCCGGTGATTATACCCAGGAAGGTTATGATAAATGGTCAGAGGAGAAGAGAGTACTTTATCCGCTGGGCAGAATCGGTGACGCTGATAAAGATCTGGCTCCGACCATTGCATTTCTGCTGTCTGACGAGTGCCTCTGGACAACGGGCAGCATTTATGGTGTAGACGGCGGAATCAGCGTTTGATCAAATTAACCGGGGTATCGGAGTAGTCTTCTGTCAATGCAAAATGATCTGCAAGACCTTCTGTGAGGTAGACCTCTCCGGTATCTGTGACAAATACCGCTTCGAAATCATCACTTTGTGCCCACAGTTCGGCGGCCTTTTCCAGTCCCATGACAAAAAGGGAAGTGGACAGACCATCACAGGTAAGGCCGTCATCTCCAATAATGGAGACGGAACGCAGACCGCTGTCGGCCGGATGACCGGTGGCGGGATCCATAATATGCCAGTACGTCCGGCCGTCCTGTTCAAAATAGCGTTCATATCCGCCGGAAGTAACCACCGCCTGATTGTCGATGGAGACGACCATCATGGGTACATTTTTTTCGGGATCCTGGATGGCGATTTCCCAGAGACTGCCATCTGGTTTTGTGCCGATGGTCTGCACATTTCCGCCCAGATTCAGAAGGGCAGAGGTCACGCCCTTTTCGCGCAGAAGAGCAGCGGCCTGCTGACCGGCAAAGCCTTTCCCGGTACTTCCCAGATCTATTTCCATTTCGTCAGGGAGTGTGACCCTACCGCTTACTGTGTCATATTGTACCTTTGTATAGTCCACATGGGAAAGAAGATCCGTAATGGTGGATTCCTCTGGTACCTGATAATTTCCGGTGGTGAATCCCCAGGCGCGGACAATGGGGTAGATAGATAAATCCAGTGCACCGTTGGTACGCTGACAAAGAGAAAGGGTATGCTCCATCAGATCTGCGGCTCGTCCGGTAAGCACTCCGGAACCATTCCGGTTAATCGCATAAAGCTCGCTGTCGGGATTGGTCACGGAAACTTTTGTTTCAATATCTGTAATCACATCCTGTGCGTCTTTCAGAAGCGCATCATCTCCATAAATAGTAAACTGCATCACGGTATCCATGGCAAAAAAACTTGCCTCGGCAGCCGGTGTCTTGCCCGAAGTACATCCTGACAGCGCTAGAACCCCCAATAAAAGGGGAACAATCAGTATTTTTTTCATGAAAAATCTCCCTGTAACTTATAATGATAATAAAACTCAAAACAGAAGTAAACTATTTTCAAATACTGAGTTGACAGAAAATTCCAGATTTGATATAGTACCCATTACAGTTAATTAAAACTAACTAAAATTGCCGCTTGCATGGCGGCTATTTTAAAGTTTGGTAATTAGCGCATGCTAACGATGGTATGAATTATATCATGACGACAGAGAGGTGGTCAATGATCAATAACCGAAGTGAGCAAAGGTAACAGGAAACAGGGAAGAAAGCAAAAGGGAGAAAGCTGATGAATTACAAAAAACTGAAGTGTGTACTTGCGTTGAGTCTGGCTGTAGTGCTTTCTGTGCCAACTTCGATTTATGGAGGTGCACTGGAAGTCTATGCAGCAGAACAACAGGAACTGCCTGCTGAAGGGGGGGAATTACGGCAGGAATCGAAGCCGGAAGAGAGGGATTCCAGGTCTGAGGAAGAACCGGCAGAAGTTAGCAATCACTTATCTGAAGAAAATGGTACGAATAACTCGTCTTCTGAAAAAGAGGAGTCGTCTTCTGCTGAGGAAAAGAAAGAAAAGACGGAAGAGCAGAGCGAACAGCCGTCTTCTGTTGAAGAGAAAAAAGAAGAGACGGAAGAGCAGAGCGAACAGCCGTCTGCTGCCGAAGAGAAGAAGGAAGCGGCAGAAGGACAGAGTGCGGAAGAAAAGAAAGAAGAGCAGAAAGAGGAAACAATTGATCCGAAGCAAACAGACACGCAGAGCAATACAGATGAGCAGTCGTCTATTATGGTTGTAGAGGAGATTGAAGCAGAACAACCGGTCATGGCTGCAAACAAATCAACAGCACCGACGAAGGTTGAAAAATTCGAAGCTGAAGGATTGTTCAATATTGGTTTTTCTGCTGAATACAGCAATTGGATTGCAAATATAGAAACTGTATGTGTGAATGAAACAAAATATTCAAAATCGAACACAGTTTATTCATGGAATGAAAACAAGTGGGCTATTGGGTCTTATACATTTGGAGACGGAACGAGTGATAATTCAACATTACGAATTACGGGCGTAGATAGTTTGACTTATCCTGTAATATTTTCGATATCTGCGGATGGATATAATGAACTAAAAATGAAAGTGCAAAGGGAAGGAAAGAGTTGGAATTATACTTATAACGTCGAAGTAGTCACTGATACCAACCCGGACGTTCCGGTCGGTCAGACCTACGCAGTCACCAAATTTGAGTGCACCAACGGTACACTTACTGTAGATTCGAGTACAGAGGTAGCAGAGGGAGCGACCGTTACGGTAACCGCTACACCGGATAGTGGACACGAAGTGGATAAGGTAACAGTTCTTCAAAATGACAACACAGAAGTGACTCTGACAGCAGGTGCAGAGACTGGCGTTTATACCTTCACTATGCCGGCTTCTGATGTGACAGTTTCTGCCACTTTTAAAGCGGCAGCACCGGTTGAGACTGGAAAGATTACGTTAAGCCAGCTGGAATTTACAAAAGCTTCTTTTGAAAATGACTGGATTCTTAACTTTAAGAATGCATATGGATATGTGTCCGCCATTACAGATGTGAAAGTAAACGGGACTTCCTGGGAAGCCAAATCTTATATTTCCTCTGGCGGTGCATATAAAAAGAATACGGATGAGAATACATTGACATTTGCATCAACAGATTTTAGTTCCAACCCGACGATTCCAGTTCTGAAAAGCGGTGATGTTATCACCATCACAGCTACAGGTTATGAGAATCTGACTTTCAAACTGGTCATTGATCTGAATGGAAATGCTTTTCTGGTAGAGGATGACAATCAGGGAGATCCTTATGAACTTCATGTAAAGATCGAAGGTTCTTTTGAGGCTGCCATTGTGGGACAGAAAGATTATGATGGAGTTTCCAGTGCGAGCACTGGCGGTTCCTCCAGCAATAAGAACAGTGCTGTAAAAGTATATGGAGCATTGGTAAAGAAAGACACTGATCTGACCGACGGTGACTGGGAAGAGCTGAATCACTTGTCAAAGATTCAGTTGGAAGGAAGCAAGTGCAGCGTATCTATCGTACCGGATGTTGTCAGTGGTACTGCTGAAAGCAGCGACAGCGGAATGCAAGGTGTCTATATGACGCTGAGCAATGATCTGACATTGGATGGAACACCGGAGGATCCGGGAACTTATCTGATCTCAGTTTCGATTGAAGATAATCAGGGACGAACGGCTACCAGTAATACATTGCCATTTCGGATTTACACCGGAGAGGAGACACTTGCAGAACGGCTGAAGGAAGAGAATTTAAAGCTATATGCAAGCGGGTTATATGCGTGGGATATTATGGAGCCGTGGGCAATTAAGAATTTCGGCAGCAACGTAGACGGACAGGAGGAAAGCGTTCGCGTTCCGGCTGGTCTGGAGGTATGGTTTGGTTCCCATGAGAGCGGCACCTATGGTTATCTTGGCTATGATATCCCGTGGGCAGATGTAAAAGCAGGCAATATCCCGCAGACTTTGTACATTCCGGCGGGCTGCAATTTGACACTGACGAATATGGAAATCTTAAGCAGTGTGCGTATCGTCGTAGAAAACGGTGGAAAACTGACACTCTCAGATTCTGTAGTGCAGGGAATTATTGATGTACAGAGCGGTGGTACCTTCTCTATGAACTATGACGCATATAATAATGCATTTACCACAGGATCTTCTCTCTGCGGACAGCTTTGTCTGGAGGATGGTGCGACTTTGGAAAATGCGGCAATTTATTCCCATACCAATTATCTGGCGAATGGAGATCTGACAGACCGTTCCAATGATGATGCGGTTGTCAGTGTCACCGGCAATGTGACTTTGAAAGGCAGGGTATTTATCAGTGGTGATGAGGCTGGAAGCACGATGAAGGGGCAGACTGCTTTACAGGTGAAAAATGGTACACTGAATCTTCAGGACGGTGCCGTACTGGCCACTTACGGAGGTGGAGGAAATACGACTCTGTATTCCGAAGGCGGCAATGCGATTCGTCTGGAGAATGGTGCTATAGCCGGAAATGGAAAAGTGATTGCCCTTGGAGGCAGTGTGACTTTTGGAGCTGGTGGGAATGCGGCTGCCGGTAATGGCGAAATTAAAACTTCAGAAGTATTTCTGCAGGGCGCCACATCTTATACGGCAAAAGATGCGGAACCTGGAAAAGCACTTGATGGGGAGATTGATATTACCAGTGGCAAACGATATGTAGCAGACGGTACACAGATTGAGAGCGGTCAGAATGATCCATTGTATGATCTTTATTGGAAGACAGGTACTGAGGCTGCACCTGATCTGACGAAATATGTGACGGAAGCAGCGAAAATATTTACGGTTAAGGACATCCCGGATATGGTCTATAGCGGAGAGGCATTAAAACCGCAGATTACGGTAATGGACGAGGGTGTGATTTTGACAGAAGGAACTCATTATAAAGTTACCTGTAAGCAGACTTTGGGCAGAACAACTGCGGCTTCGGTGATCGATGCAGGTACTTATAACGTTATAGTGAGTGGAATCGGCAGTTATGGTGGAAATGTTGAGAAGACATTCATTGTTGCACCAAAGAAGACAATATTTGCAGTAACGGAAGATACATCCTCCGCTGTATATGACGGACAGAATAAGCGTCCGGTTGTCACGGTCAAAGATGGAGAAATCATCCTTGCAGAAGGTATTGATTATACGATCACGGTTTCCGTAGACGGAAAAGAATATACCGCTGCAGAGTTTGTGTCAGCCGGTGTATATCAGATGACCATCACTGGAATTGGGAACTATGAAGGCTCCACTGGAAAGGCAAGCTTTACCATCAGTGAAAAATCATCTGACCAGAACAAGAATGACAACGGAAATAATGGAAGCAATACCAGTAACGGTACAGCCGACAATGGAAGCAATACCAGCAACGGTACAGCCGACAATGGAAACAATACCAGCAACGGTACAGCCAATAATGGAGGCAATGCCGACAACGGCACAGTTGACAATGGTAATAATACCGACAATGGCACAACAAATAACAACAAGAAGAAAAAGAAACATTCTTCCCACAATCATGCTTCAGAGGAAGAAACTGCTGTACAGACGACCGCTGCAGAAAACACCGAAGCAACGGATATAAATTCGGTTCCGGCCACCGGAGATACGGTACAGACCGAGCAGTGGATACTGCTTAGTACAGTAAGTTTAGCTGCAATCGGAATTTTCCTGGAAACCAGGAAAACCAAAAAGAGATAAAGAAAAAATAGGTATGGGTCTATATTGGATTTCTTTGATTTTAGTTCCTGCTATTTGATGCAAAATAGGAACTGAAATTCGTGTATTTCAATATAGACCCATATTAGTTGTTCTTACTGTATAAATCACAGATTGCACGGGGATTTTTTCAGTATTTTTTGCTGTCAGACCCACGGAAGACATCAGAAGCGAGGAAAACACCAACGCAGTAACCCTCAAAAGGTTACAGTTCACCCGAACGCTCATTGACCAATGAACAGCAGCCAAAAAGCGAAAGGAAGGAATACTCACGGAAGCTTAAAAACCAGGTTGACATCCCTCTATGAAAAAGATATAATCCTATTAATCAGATAGGAATTATATAACCTGCAAAAAGACAGGTAAAATGAGGAGGTATCCATACGATGGCATACGGAATTGAGACGCGATGTATTCATGGAGAGAACGGAATTACAAGAGAGCATGCATATGGCTCCATGGGAACACCGATTTATCAGACAGCGACTTTTGCACATCCGGGCGTGGGACAGTCCACCGGATTTGATTATACGAGAGAGAGTAACCCCACCAGAAGCGAGCTGGAGAAGATTGTCACTTCCCTGGAAAATGCTTATGACACGGTGGCATGTGCCAGCGGTATGGCGGCCCTTTCTATTTTACTGGAACTGTTTGAAAATGGAGCGCATTTCGTATGCTCGGAGGATCTGTATGGCGGATCTGTCCGGATTTTCAGCACCATTGGGGCAAGCAGAGGACTGACATTTTCCTATGTTAACACGGCAGATGCAGAGCAGGTGGAGAAGGCCATCAAAAAAGAGACCAAAGCGCTTTACATTGAGACTCCCAGCAACCCGACCATGCAGGTAACGGATCTGCGTGCTATGAAGAAGCTGGCAGACAAATACGGACTTCTGCTCATCGTGGACAATACCTTCCTGTCTCCTTATTTCCAGAATCCCATTGATTTTGGAGCAGATCTGGTGGTACACAGCGGAACCAAGTACCTGGGTGGACACAATGACGCGCTGGCTGGTTTCCTCTGTTCTGCAAATAAAGAACTGGCTGAGAAAATCCGTTATGTTTATAAGACCACCGGTGGATGCCTGTCACCGTTCGAGAGCTTTCTGCTCATCCGCGGAATCAAGACTCTGTCTGTCCGCATGGAACGGCAGCAGGAAAATGCACTGAAGATCGCCAACTGGCTGAAAGATCAGAAAGAGATCAAAGCAGTTTATTATGTGGGACTTCCGGATCATCCGGGTTATGAGATCAGTAAGAGCCAGGCGAGAGGATTTGGCGGCATGATTTCCTTCCACACGGATACGGCCGAGACAGCAAAGCGGATTCTGGAACGGGTAAAAGTCATTTCTTATGCGGAAAGTCTGGGCGGCGTGGAGTCCCTGATTACCTATCCTATGCTGCAGACCCACGGGGATGTGCCGGTGGAGATTCGGGAGCACCTGGGTATTACGGATAATTTCCTGAGAATGTCCGTAGGTATTGAAAATGGAGACGACCTGATCGCAGATCTTGAGCAGGCGCTGAAAGGAGAATAGGCAGTATGGCTTATGAATTTGACAAAGTAATCGACAGAAAAGGCACCAACTGCCTGAAATATGATTTTGCAAAAGAGCGTGGTCACAGCGAGGACGAACTTCCGCTCTGGGTGGCTGATATGGATTTTCAGACGGCACCGGAGATTGTGGAGCGTCTGCAAAAGTCTGTGGCTCATGGTATTTTCGGATACAGCGAAGGAAAAGACGGTTATTTCCAGGTGCTGGCAGGCTGGTATGAGAAGCATTTTAACTGGACCGTGAAACGGGAGTGGCTGGTGAAGACGCCGGGCGTAGTATTTGCCATTGCGGCAGCTGTCCGTGCATTTACAAAGGAAGGAGACGCAGTGCTCCTGCAGCAGCCGGTCTACTATCCGTTCAGTGAGGCCATCAAGGATAACGGAAGAGAACTGGTGAACAGTCCGTTAAAACTGGTAAACGGTCATTATGAGATGGATTTTGAAGATCTGGAACGGAAGATCGTGGATCATCAGGTAAAATTGTTCCTGCTTTGCAGCCCGCATAACCCGGTAGGACGCGTGTGGACAGAGGAAGAACTCCGGAAAGTCGGAAACCTGTGTGTAAAACACAATGTTCTGGTAGTCAGCGATGAGATCCACAGCGATTTCACCTGGCCGGGACATGAGCATCATGTATTTGCAAATCTTGACCCGAAATATGCGGAGATTTCCATTACCTGTACGGCACCCAGCAAGACGTTTAATCTGGCGGGTCTGCAGACGTCCAATATTTTTATTCCGAACCGGACGCTTCGGAAGACCTTTAAGAAAGCCATTGATCAGGCAGGTTACAGCCAGTTAAACACGCTGGGACTGGTGGCGTGTCAGGCGGCTTACGAAGAGGGGGAGCCGTGGCTTACAGAATTAAAGAAATATTTACTTGAAAATCTGGACTTTTCGAGAGATTATATAGAAAGAAATCTCCCGGGCGTTCATTTGATCGAGCCGGAGGGCACCTATCTGATCTGGCTTGATTTCCGGGATCTTGGATTACCGGAGGAAAAACTGGAACATCTGATTACAAAAGAGGCAAAGCTGTGGCTTGACAGCGGCGCTATTTTTGGAACAGATGGAGAAGGATTTGAGCGGATCAACATTGCGTGTCCGAGAACAACGCTGAAAGAGGCCTTTGACCGTCTGGCGAAAGCGTTGAACTCCCTGGGATAACAGGAAGGAAGAACACATATGAAAAATCCGCTGCACTATCAGCTTTCAGAATACGACTGTGGCCCCACCGCTATGCTGGATGCCATCAGCTATCTCTTTGACCGGGAGGAAATTTTACCGGAAATTATTCGAAATGTCATGCTCTATTGCCTGGACTGCTATGGATCGGAAGGAATTCCGGGAAAGAGCGGAACCTCACGGGCAGCCATGATGTTTCTGAGCAACTGGCTCAATGGCTTTGGTGAGATCCGGAATCTTCCGGTGAGCAGCCAGTATCTGTCAGGAAAAAGCGTGTATCTGGGAAGCGAGAGTCTCATTAATGACGCGCTGCACAGAGGCGGTGCTGTGGTAGTCCGGCTCTATCTGGATGAGCCCCATTATGTGCTGCTCACAGGTGAGCATGATGGTGTGGTGGAAATGTTTGACCCCTATTATCGGGATGAACCATTTAACGAACAGGATATTTTGCTGGTGACAGACCGTGAGACCAGCTGCAACCGGCTGGTGCCGGAGCAGTATTTTAATCAGGAAGGGGAGACCATCTATGCCCTGGGACCTTTCGAGGGCCGGGAAGCGGTGATTCTCTTCAATGGTCGGACGAAGCTGGAGCCGGAGAAGACGATCGAGTACTTTATCTAGTACAGGTGGCAGATTATGATTAAAAAAGACAGAATTTTAAAAGAATTTGAGGAACTGATTTCCATTGATTCATTAAGTTTTGCAGAGCGGGAGATGGCCGATCGCCTGAAGGAGAAGCTGACCGGACTGGGATTTGAAGTCCGCGAGGACAATGCCGGAGCGCAGGAAAATGGCACTGCCGGAAATGTCTACGGTTATCTCAAAGGAACTCTGCCGGGAGATCCCATTCTGTTCTCTGCGCATATGGATACGGTGCGCCCGGGAATCGGCAAGAAGATGTTTCTGGACGAGGTAACCGGCAAGATTGAGAGCGGTAAGGACACTATCCTTGGTGCGGATGATGTGACCGGACTGGTGGAAATTCTGGAAGCGGTGCGTCATTTGCAGGAAGAAAAGATTCCCCATCGGGATATCGAAGTGATTTTCCCTATTGCAGAGGAACTATATATTAAGGGAACAGATGCATTTGATTTCAGCCAGGTAAAGGCAAAAGAAGCCTATGTGCTGGACATGGGCGGAGTGCCGGGAACGGCGGCACTTCGGGCACCTTCTCTTATTTCCTTTACCGTAAAAATGCATGGAAAAGCATCCCATGCAGGTTTTGCTCCTGAGCAGGGCATTCACGCCATCCGTGCGGTGAGCATTGCCATCAGTAAAATTGAGCAGGGACATGTGGACGAAGATTCCACGCTGAACATCGGAAAGATTTCCGGCGGCGAGGGAACCAACATTATTCCGGAACTGTGTACCTGCGAAGGTGAGATCCGCAGCTACAGCCACGAGAAAGCACTGGCACTGATGGAGAAACTGACCAAAACCTTCGAGGACGCGGCTGCAGAAACAGGCGCAACCGCAGAAGTAACACCGGATATCCGCCTTATTGCCTATGATATTCCGAAAGACGCTCCGGTAGTCAAGCATTTCACAGATGCCTGTGAGAAACTGGGTCTTGCCGGAACCCTGACCGAGACCTTCGGCGGAAGCGACAATAATAACTTCGTCCTCCATGGCATCCAGGGCATCGTCCTGTCCAGTGGTATGTATGAGGCGCATTCTGTGAAAGAATATACCTATGTGCAGGATATGATCAGTGGGGCAGAATTGGTGGCGGAACTGCTTTCCTAATGCTTTATGATTGATAGATTAACTGGCAGAAGTGACAGCCTGTCACTTCTTTGTATGCTGATGAGAAAAAATATCGTTTAACTTGTGAAAAATAATAAGTTATGACTAACCAAAACAGATTTTTTGTGTTATACTATAGAAAAACAGACGACACCCCGGATGGGTGTCTGGAGAGTTGCTGAAGACAGAAAAAGCAGTTGGATAAGAATTTCACAGAAAAGAGGTATACAGTTATGGTAAAGATGACTTTAAGTGTGGATGGCATGGCATGCGGTATGTGCGAGGCACATGTAAACGATGCTGTCAGAAAAGTATTTCAAGTGAAGAAAGTAACCTCTTCCCACAGCAAAGGAACCACGGAAATCATTGCCGAGGAGCCGCTGGATGAGGAAAAGCTGAAAAGCGCCATTGAGGCAACCGGTTACACCGTACTGGATGTAAAGACCGAGCCTTACGAAAAGAAAAAATTCTCTCTGTTCCACAGAGGATAATTATGGGGTGGGCTGTGGCTGCGGACACTGGGCTAGGCGCCGGGGTCTCCGGCCAGGCTGACGGACACTTAGCTGGGCACTTGGGTCTCAGACTTAATCGACCTCGAAAAAGTTCCTGCGATTTTTGATTTCGCAGGAACTTTTTTTCGCGTAAAGCCAATCGAGACCCACAGCGGCTCTTTTTGCTGCACAATCTGGTTTGACGCGGGAACTTTTGACAACAAAATTTCATATAGACCCGCGAACAAGCTTACTGGCACAGCCTCGCACAGTGCATGTTACAGGCGGCCACAACAGGCTTTACTGTTACTGTTCACTCGTACCTCGTTCCAGTAACGATTCGCAGGCTCATTTAAAGTT
>CAVFMZ010000071.1:0-14113 GCA_963623675.1 Firmicutes bacterium CAG:176
AAAAGAATTTTCGAAGATCTTTAAAGCACTATTTAATTATCAAGGTTCATTGTTTATCTCGTTGCCTCAGCAGCAACTCTGATATATTATCATGTCTTCCAGATCTTGTCAACAACTTTTTTAACTTTTTTTGAAAAGCTTTTGTTGTAATCGTTCTTTCAGACCTTTGTGTTGACCGCTCTCGCAATCAGCTCAGTTATAGTACCAAATGTTTTCGCAGATGTCAACAACTTTTTTCAATTTTTTTCATTTTTCTCCACATTTTCTTTTATCTGCAAATATCTGGTCAAAAAAGGGCAGTTCCATAACGGAGCTGCCCACATGGTTCTCTTTTAGAAATATGTATAATTCTTCGGTTTCTGGCTCCATCCGATAGCATTCTGAATATCCTGCGCATAGGAAGCATCACTGCACTCCATCCGTCCGGTCCACAGAAATGCATCCAATGGAATTGCTCCTATTACCAGAGAAGACAGATCCGCAATATTGGTTTTCAGCACCACATCCACTCTCTGACCGCTGACCTGCTTCACTTCTCTGTCTTTGATATGAAGCTGTATCGTCTTATTATTGGATTCCATAAAATCATCATCCACCTGCAGCTCCAGCGTGAATTCCCGGCTCACTGGTTTGTCACAGTGGTTCTGCTGCCGGAAATATTCATCCAGATCCAGAATACGGAACATGAATCCCATGATCTTCCGTCCAGTCTCCTGAATGGCTCCATCATAAGCGCGGTTCTCACCGCTGTCCGGATTGGTGAATAACATATGGAAATACTCTTCATATGTATAGATGCGAACCCGCTCAATCTGGTCTGTCTGGGAAGCGAAGAAGGTAAGGAACTGTTTCATAGTTTCCATATCCTCACAGATAATCTCCCGTACTGCCAGATCATGATACATATCTGTATAATGATCCACTTCCACAAAATCAAAGGTCAGATATCCGGTAATTCTTCCATTCCGTCTGCAGACTACTACATACGGTTCATCAAAAATCCGGTGTTTATCCATAAAGGAATGAATGGTTGCACCGTGCGTCTTTCTCGCATACTGCCGATAGAACTCCAGGATCTCCTCTTCATCCTCCGGCTTTGCATAGGACAGTTCGGACTTGTCTCCATAAGAACGGATATACTGCGGCCGAGGCGAATACATCACCTGCTCAGTGCAATATCCATATCCCATCTTATGATAGAATGCCGGATTAAACGGATGCAGCGCCCCTACCGCTGTGCCCGTCTGTGCAAATACTCCCATCTGCACACGGAGAAGATTTTTTGCAACATGCTCTTTTTTGTGCAGGAAACTGGTAGAAACATAGGCTGGCGCTCCCATTTTCATCATTTTTCCACGCACATTCATCTCAAAATCCATCATGAGAAGAGAACCAATCATGGTTCCATCATCATCAAAACATCCCAGGTAACGTCCCTCATCCGGATGTACCAGTTCCCCCGGCATATTATCCAGTAATGCCTGCGGTGTTTTAGACGGAAACGCTGTCTGTACATTTCTTGCAAGCTGCTGTACTTCCTCCGGTTTTACAAAACGAATCTCCATCTGCTTACCCTCCATAATATGAGTTCATTATATCTATTTTTTTGTACAAAGTAAACAACGGAATATTTTGGAAATAATCGCATTGCAGAAACCGAGTAACTTCTATATACTAAAGTCATCATCATACTCAAAAAGTATTACGGAGGTGATTTCTATGGAATTGCGTCATATCCGCTATTTTAAAGCTGTTGCGGAAGAACTGAATTTTACAAGAGCCGCAGAAAAATTAAGCATCGCGCAGCCGCCTTTGAGCCGGCAGATCCAGGATCTGGAACAGGAACTGGAGACGAAGCTGTTTGTACGGAATCCTCATAAAATCTCCCTCACCAGAGAAGGGGAACTATTTCTGCAGTATGCCAATCAGATTCTCGATCTGGTCAGCCGTTCCTCAGAAGAAGTGCGGGAAGTAAAAGAAGGCCTGCAGGGTACGCTCTATATTGCTTCCGTCGAAGGATATGGTCCAAAGTTTTTTGCCGAAACCATTTCTTCCTTCCAGCAGAAATATCCCCATGTCCAGTACAATCTCTGGAACGGAAATACGGATGACGTCAACGCCCGCGTATCCAAAGGTTTATGTGAAATTGCCATGATCACCGCTCCCTATAACAAAGAGGGATTTGAAGTGCTTCCCGTTCACCAGGAATCCTGGGTTGCTATTTTTCCAAAGGATCATCCGCTGGCACAAAATGTCAGCGAACCTCTCACTCCGGAAGAACTGCTTCCTTATGAACTTCTGATTCCTTCCCGTGAATCACGGAAAAGTGAGATTGACCACTGGTTTACCCAGACAGGAAAAGCGCCCACCATACGGGGACGCATTGCCCATATGATGAACGCTTATGAATTAAGCCGGCACGGAGTTGGCGTTGCCATTTACCCGGCCTCGATTTCCTATATGATTAAACACACAGAAGTCTGCCTGCGGCAGATCGACCACCCGAAAGCTTTTGCTTCCTATGCACTGATCTGGGGCAAGAACCGACAGCTTTCCCGTGTAGCGGAGGAATTTATTGCTCACGTAAAGTCAACAAAACAATATTCTCGCATTTCTCAGTAAACGGGAACATGTCAACCGGCTGAATCGCCTCCACTTTATAATCTTTTTTCAATGCTTTCAAATCCCTTGCCTGGGTCTCCGGTTCGCAGGAGATATAGACAATCTTCTTCGGACGGATGACCAGCAGGGATTTTAAAAATTCCGGGCTGCTGCCACTGCGGGGCGGATCCATAAACACCACATCTGCAGATGCTTCTCTGTCTGCCATACCTTCCAGAAATACACCTGCATCTCCCTGTACAAAACGGATATTCTGCATGTTGTTTCTGTGGGCATTGCTCTGGGCATCCCGGACTGCCTCTGCATTCAGTTCCACGCCAATGACTTCTTTGACCGTCTTCGCCGCCACCATGCCGATGGTTCCAATTCCACAGTACGCATCCACAACCACGTTCCGCTTGTTCAGACGTGCCAGCATCATGGCCGTCTTATAAAGCTTCTCCGTCTGCACCGGATTAATCTGATAAAAAGAAGTCGGAGAAATCCGGAACATACATCCACAGAGCTGGTCTTCAATATATCCTTTTCCATATAAGGTGATATTTCTCGGGCCAAGCACCATGCTGGTCTTCCGGTCGTTGACGTTGAGCACTACCGTGGAAATCTCCGGATGCTGTGCCCGAAGTGCTTTTACAAAATTATTTTTGGACGGAAAGATCGGGGAACTTACCACCAGCACCACCATGATCTGGCCGGTCACATAACCGGTCCGCACCAGTACATGGCGCAGAAGTCCATAGTCCGTATCCTCATCATAGACCTTGATCTTAAAAGACTTTAACAGCTTGCGGACAGATACAATAATCTCGTCTGCCTTTTCATTTTCAATCTGACAGGCATCCACCGGCACTACCTTATGAGTTCCCTCCTGATAAATACCGGATACAATCTCCCCGTTCCGCTTTCTGGAAAATACCGCATGTACTTTATTGCGGTAATGATAAGGAGTATCTGCCCCGATAATGGGACGGATTTCTCCAAATTCTTTCATTAATTTCCGGACAGAATTTTCTTTCTTTTTCAGCTGCTCTTCATAGGAAATTCCCTGATAATCACAGCCACCGCATTTTTTTGCCAGCGGACATATCTTTTCTGCCATGCTCTTATTTTACAACCACTTTCTTGAAGTTCTTCTTGCCACGTTTTACAAGAAGCCCGGTTTCCAGCTGCTCTTTGGTATAGGTGGTTGCGATGTCAGTTACTTTCTCACCGTCAACGGTCACGCCACCCTGCTGTACATTTCTTCTTGCCTCAGAACGGGATGCAGCCAGACCGGATTTATGAACGATGGTCAAAATGTCTACTACACCGGCATTGAAATCTTCCTCTGCGAGAACTGCTTCCGGTGCATCGGTTCCTGCTCCGGCTCCGAACAGTGCTCTCGCACTCTCCTGTGCCTTCTTTGCCTCTTCCTCACTGTGAACCAGCTTGGTCAGCTCGTAAGCCAGGATCTCTTTTGCCTCATTTAACTGGCTTCCTTCCCATTTGTCCATCTCATCGATCTGCTCAAGCGGCAGGAAAGTGAGCATACGCAGGCATTTAAGCACGTCTGCATCGGAGACATTTCTCCAGTACTGATAGAACTCGTACGGGGAAGTTTTCTCCGGATCCAGCCATACCGCACCTTTTGCAGTCTTACCCATCTTGTTGCCCTCAGAGTTGAGCAGCAGTGTAATGGTCATGGCATGTGCGTCTTTTCCAAGCTTTCTTCTGATCAGCTCGGTACCGCCCAGCATATTGGACCACTGGTCGTCACCACCGAACTGCATGTTGCAGCCGTATTTCTGGAACAGCATATAGAAATCATAGCTCTGCATGATCATGTAATTGAACTCCAGGAAGCTTAAACCTTTTTCCATTCTCTTCTTGTAGCACTCTGCAGTCAGCATACGGTTTACACTGAAGTGTGCTCCTACGTCTCTTAACATCTCAATGTAATTGAGCGGCATGAGCCAGTCTGCATTGTTTACCATGATAGCTTTGTCATCAGAGAAATCGATGAATTTGCTCATCTGTTTCTTAAAGCAGTCGCAGTTGTGCTGAATGGTCTCCGGAGTCATCATCTGACGCATATCGGTACGTCCGGACGGGTCTCCGATCATAGCGGTACCACCGCCGATCAGGGCGATGGGTTTGTTGCCTGCCATCTGAAGTCTCTTCATGAGGCACAGTGCCATGAAATGTCCTACATGAAGGCTGTCTGCAGTCGGGTCAAATCCGATATAGAATACAGCCTTTCCGTTATTTACCATTTCGCGGATTTCTTCTTCGTTTGTCACCTGCGCGATCAGTCCACGCGCCACCAGTTCTTCATAAACCTGCATGTTTCTCTCTCCTGTTTTCTTTTTTATTTTCTGATATTGAGATGTAGGAAAGAATCTCGCAAGCGAGATTCTCCGCCTGCGGTGGGTTGCTGCTGCAACATAATTCCATACCACCGCAGTGCGATCTTCGCGGAGCGTTTTTGACGTATGGAAGCGAAGTTTCCATACGTCAAAAAGGCTTCCGCCCTTTTGCCAAAGGACGAAAGCCGTTATGTCTTCCGTGTTACCACCTTTTTTCACAGCACGCTCACACGCACTGCCTCACCGGGTACATGGTTCCTTGCTGATTCTGCAAATCCGCAGATACCCTCGCACGATATCGGGTGCACCCGTCTCCTCCTACACGCGGTCTTTTGTTCACCGTTTCAAAGGGAAGCTCCAAGAGGTATTCATGACTTCTATTCCCCGCGCCTCTCACCAGCCGGCAGCTCTCTGTGGTCTTTCAAAATCATTACTTATTCTTTTCAACGCCGATTTATACGGCTATTTTAGGGGAGAAGTATAGGAATGTCAAGGGGTTTTCGGCAGTATTTTCCGGAAATACCGCACAAAATTTTCACCCACAATTCCTCTGACTGTCTCCTCCTCCATGCCGCGCTGCAAAAGCGCCGCAGTCAGAAGCGGAACCTTCCAATGATTCAGCAGACAGTCATCATAATGTGGCTGCCCTTCTGCTTTCCGTTCTGCTGCCGTGTAGGAATCGCAGAAATCAAACCCATATCCCACATGTTCCGGTCCCATCACTTCCACCATATGTTCCACATGTTCACATAATTTTTCCAGGCAGTATACACCGTTTTCATCCGGCCGTTCTTCTTCCGCCGCCTCCGACACCAGATACACGCAGCCGTTAAGACCTGCCATGCCGCCCTGGGACGCCAGTGCTTTCATCTGCCCGTCTGTCAGATTCCGATAGTTAAAAGACACGGCCCTGCTGTTGGAATGGGTCGCCAGAAATGGTCTTGCCGCCGTCTTCCGGATCTCTTCAAATCCATCGTCATTCAGGTGGCTTACATCCACAAACATACCTAAGCGTTCCATCTCCCGGATAGTATCGAATCCTTCCGGCGAAAGACCGCCACGGATCTCCCGGCACTCACTTGCCCTGCAGCATCCGGATGCCAGAAGATTTCTCCGGCTCCAGGTAAGCGACGCTCCGCGCACGCCCAGCTCCCACAGCGCAGTCAGAAGCCGCACATCTGAGCCGATACAGTCCAGACCTTCCATATAGAGAATAATTCCAATTAAATGTTCCTCCAGACACCGGTTCAGGTCTTCCACTGTCCGCACTTCCAGAAACTCCGGATTTTTCCGGATCTGTTCCTTCAGTACTACGATCTGCTCCAGCGCCGCCCGGAGTCCTCCTTCCGGAAGTTCCTGGTTCTGCAGATACACCGAGGAAACAACAAGGTCAAATCCGCCTTCCCGGAATGCCGGAAGATAAATGTCCCTCAAAGGATTCTCTTCCCCGTTCCGAACCCGGAAAACCAGTTCTCCCGCCAGATCAAGGTGCGTATCCACTACCGGACCGGTACAATGGATTTCCTCTGCTTTCTTTTTATATTGTTCTTCTAATTTCATACCGACTGCTCCGCGCTCTCCAGCGCCTTCACAATTTTGTCTACCACGCCTTTAATGTCCAGATATTCCTCATCTACAATAAGGTCTGCGTATTTTTCATAATAAGGCGTCCGGTAATCTACCAGATCTTTGAGTGTCTGACCCGGTTTCAACACGACTCCGCGTTTTTTCAGATCACCCAGTCTCCGCTTCAGACTTCTATAGGGAAGCCGCAGATAAACAACCGTAGAAATTTCCTGTAAATGCTTCATGGCATCCTCACCGAATACAGCGCTTCCGCCTGTGGCAATGACCGTATGCTGTACGGAAAGGCCCGCATTGACCTGGTTCTCGATTTCCAGGAAGCCTTCATCTCCATGTTCCGTAATCAGTTCATGCAGCAGTTTTCCCGTCTGCTCCTGAATCTCCAGATCCGAATCCAGAAACCGATATCCCAGAATTTTCGCAAGTACTACGCCGACGGTGCTTTTTCCCACACCAGGCATTCCAATAAGTGTCACATTCTGTTTCTTTTCCATGTATCCGCTCCTCGTATAAAATATCTTTTTCTTTCTATCTTGCCATCGAGTGTACCATATTTTCCACTTTCCTCCAATACGTTAATGTAAGAAAGTGGGATGATAATCCCACGATATGCGAATATTTGGTAGGATTGTGAGAGTGCATAGCATGAAACAATCCGCAGGCATCGTTTTATTGTCAGATTTTATTATTTAATTTTAAAACTATATTGACAAATAGAATTATCATGTTATAATAAACTCATAAAAAGCAAAGGAGAACGAAAAGTTACAAAACAAAAATCCCAGATGCAGGGAGCATGTAAAGGAGGAGAGTCCAACCAAAACTTAACGTTACATCCCATAATATGAAGAATTGGAGGTACGGACCACCGGCAACGATAGTTTCTTTTAAAACCTAGAAAACTGAATAACCAATATTTTAAAAAGAATGAGATTACCAATAAGGTAAGAAAAAAGCAAAAGCTTTTCACAAAGGTAAAGGACAGATACCTTGTAAAATAAAAAACCAGAAATGAGAAGGCCGTAAAGATTAAAAGAATAATTGCATACGGCACAAGAAAAAGTCATAAAAGACGATAAAATAGATAAATCAAAGAAACCGAGGTTTAGTCCATTGGAAATTACAGTTATATAGGCGGTATGAGAATTTTCAGAACAGATTCTTGTACCGCCTTTTTTATGCACTTTTTTCTGTTTCGTGCTATACTTGGAGGCAGAAAAAAACTTTGATCAAGGGAGGGAATTACCATGTTGGATTTTCTCAAGAAAGAAGGGGTGAATCCCCGGCTGCTTCAGGAGCTGGAATCATTCCGGGCACAATATCCGGCTGACCCGGAACTGAAAAACCGGATCCGGACACCCCGCTATCTCTATTACGGAACTGCCATCTGGGAAGAGGCGCTTGCCGCTCTTTTAAGCAGGGAACATCTGCTTTTAACAGGCCCGAAAGCCACCGGCAAAAATGTATTTGCAGAAAATCTTGCAGCTGCCTTCGGACGTCCTCTTTTCAATATTTCCCTCAGCATCAATACTGACGCTGCTTCCCTCATTGGATCGGACACTTTCCGAAACAGCGAAGTCGTCTTCCGGGAAGGCCCCGTCAGCCAGAGTGCCAGACTTGGTGGTTTTGGCGTACTGGATGAAATCAATATGGCAAAAAATGAAGCGCTTGCCATCCTTCATGAAGCGCTTGACTTTCGTGGCAGTATTGATATTCCAGGGTATGGCCGCACGGAACTGCATCCTGCCTCCCGCTTTATCGCCACCATGAACTATGGATATGCCGGAACCAGAGAATTGAACGAAGCTCTGGCTTCCCGCTTTGTGGTCATCGATATGCCTGCCATCTCTGAAACTTCTCTGACGCGGCTCTTCGAACGGGAATTTCCAACGCTTTCCCCTGAATGGAATCGTCAGTTCTGCAGACTTTTCCAGGAACTGCAGGCAAAATGTGCGAGTGCCCAGATTTCTCCCAAAGCACTGGATCTGCGAGGACTTCTTGCCGCCGTCCGGCTTATGGACAAAGGACTTTCCCCGCTTGACTCCCTGCGTCTTGGAATCGGCAACAAAATCTTTGATCCTTATGAGCGGAAACTGGTGGATGATCTCTTTACTGCGCGGATTCCATCCAAAGCAGATCATGACACTGTTTTTTCAGGAAGATAAGGAGCTGATGGAATGAACCTGTCAGGATTTCAGGAACAAAGAGCAAAAAATATCATCTGGAACGCAGCTTGTGACTATCACTTCCTGCCAGACTATGCAGCCTATGACCGGAATGGTGAACCAAGCCTTTATTTTAACTCTATCATCGGCTATGTACACCGCTACTATGATTATGCACTTCTTCAGGATCTTTTTCTGCGTCTCGGACGGCTGCGGGAAGCCAGTCTCTACCGGAATCTCATCTGGCTGGGGCTGGAATCATGCACTTATCAACAGGCCGTCGCCGACCGACCATTGTTGTCCACGCTGCGCCATGATTATGCTGTGGATGTCTGGGACCACCGCACCTCCTACTGGGATCAGGAACTGTTTGAACGGCTGAACACAGCCCACTTTGGCGCATTATTAGGAGAGCATGCACGGTTAAGCCAAAAAGAAGCTTCGCTTCTTAAGGAGCTGGAATTCGACATCTCCATGGATACCCCTCAGATTGTCCGGAATATCCACCAGATTATGGAATCTTATTTTCACTGTAAGGTCCCTTCTCTCCATGAGAAACGGCTTTTTCCAGGAATTCCTCTGCGAATCCGTAAAGCCGCATTCCATGGCGGGGCATTTGCCACGCCGGTGAAAGCAGATTCCTCTCAGACAGAGAAACAAAAACATGTACTGACTCTTTATTTTCCCGTCCTCTATGCTTCTGTCCGGAATCAGCAGCTTCGAAAATTCCTGGAACTGAACTTTGGTACTTCCATTTACACGCCTCAGGAACTTTCCGATCTGGAACACCGGATCTGTGTGGACGGACACCGGAACTGCCATCTTCATATTACCAGAGGTCAGTTTCGCGAGGAGGCTTGCCTCCATGAACCGCCCGGATCTTTCCACGCTGCACTTGTGCGCCAACAGGAGAAAAATCTTCGTTTTCACCGGGAACATTTCGACCAGCATATACTCAATATTTCCAGGCTGACAGACCGGATCCGCAATGTGCTGCAATGTAATACCGACGGGAATCCGGAAGAAAGCAGGAGCGGACGCCTCCGGCCAGAACGAATCTGGCGCGGAACACTTCTTCACGAAGAAAAACTCTTTTTCCGGAACATTCCTTCTGCCAAGGGAGATCTCTCCGTAGATATTCTGCTGGATGCCTCCGCCTCCCAGCAAAACCGACAGGAAGAAATTGCTTCCCAGGGATATATGATTGCAGAGAGCCTGAGCCGGTGTGGACTTCCCGTGCGGATTTCTTCCTACTGTTCCATCGAAGGCTGTACTGTCCTTCACATTTTCCGGGACTACCAGGAGACTGATAAAAATGAACAGATTTTTCAATATCTGGCTACCGGATGGAACCGGGACAGTCTGGCAGTCCGGCTGGCTGGCGAGGAGATTCTGGCATCTCCCTGCGAACATCGGCTGCTCATTATTTTATCCGACTGTCACCCCAACGATGACCACCGGTTGTTTGTAAAAGACGGCTCCGTTCCTTTCTTCTATGATTACGGTGGAGCCCGCGGCATTACAGATACTGCCAGGGAAGTCAGCTGTCTCCGCCGACAGGGCATCAGCATTCTGGCTGTATGTACCGGACATGAAAAAGACCTTCCTGCCGCCCGGCAGATCTATGGAAATGATGTGGTCTGGGCACCTTCTGCCGAACGCTTCGCTGATGCGGTGGGCTATCTGATTCAGCAGAAAATACGGTTTCTATAAGCAATCTTCCACTGGTTATCTGTCCGCCCGGGGAATTGCTTACGGATACCGGGAGAAATCCAGAGTCCGTTCATAGGCTTCCGCCGTCGGATCCTTCATCTCTTCTGTCCGTCTCCACTCTTTTGTCTCATCATTTCGTTCCACCTCCGACTGCTGCCGGTACAAAAAACGGACAATCTGATAGCAGTCAATCCAGATTTCATTATTTCCGTCCTTCTGGGCTTCATCAAAGATCAGCTGCATTCCAAAGTGAAGGTGGGGCTGGTCAATGTTGTTGACGTCCTCTCTGGTACTGTACCCGGTATGTCCCATATAGCCAATGACGTCCCCGGCCAGCACCACTGAGCCTTCCTTCAAGTCCTTCTGATAGGGAAATCCCTGCCGCAGATGTGCGTAATAATAATACCGTTTCTTATCAAAACTCCGGATTCCAATCCGCCATCCCCCATATTGATTCCAACCCAATGCCTCCACATAACCAGATTCCACCGCAATGATGGGTGTGCCCACCTGCCCCAGCATATCATGACCCAAATGGTTTCTCCGGTATCCATAGGTCCGGGACGCGCCGAAATCATCATAATCTGTGTAAGGAAATCCTTTGGCAATAGGATGAAAAGCCTTCAGACCATACCGCGGCTTTCCCTCCAGCTCAAATTCTCCCATCATCCCGCCAAGCACTGCCCCATACACCTCCTGATAGTAGGAGAAATATTTTAGATCTTCCGTCAGGTCTTTCAGTTCACTTCCTTTCTCCCGCTCTTCTTCCAGCTGTGTCATCCATTGATATACTTTCCGGTCCTGATCAAAGGCTCCTCCCGTGTGGGCAGCTGTCCAGGCCAGAAGATCGATCCAGCTGATATGGGCATCGGTTCCATAGGTATCCACATCATATTCGTAAGCTTCCTCTAACGCCATCTTTGACACCTGAAAATCCACCCATTTAATGTAAGAAGTTTCCTGCTGCTGCCCTGCCGGAACTTCTGCAAAAGCAAGCAAAAATACCATCTGTACCGCCAGAATTTTCCTCAAACTGCTATGCTCCATCTGCCTTTTATTCCCTATTTTATGTCCATGCTGTACGTTTCATGACGTCGATTTTTACCCCTCCATGTCAGGCGGTTTTATTTGACACTCCCAGTAAACTGTGGTAATCTTAGATTGTGCTTTGCACATGTATTATTTTAAGGAGGTACCACAATGAACAAAGGTACAGTAAAGTGGTTCAACAACCAGAAGGGATATGGATTTATCTCTGACGAGCAGGGAAATGATGTATTCGTTCATTACTCAGGTCTTAACATGGAAGGCTTCAAATCTCTTGAAGAGGGCCAGGCTGTTGAGTTCGAAGTAGTTAACGGTGCAAAAGGACCGCAGGCTACTAACGTAACCAAGCTCTAATCCGAACATTTCAACAGATTCTTATGTTAAAATAAATATAAGTACAACGATTCTTATATGTTGTTTGAATTGAGAATTATGCAGAATGCTTTGACTGGAAAATAAAAAAGAGACGCGTTTGCGTCTCTTTTTTATTACTCTTTTATCTGCGGTGCATGGCCGCATGTTCTCTGGCAAGTTCTGAAGAAAGTTCATAAAACGTCCACCCAATATTGTGCGGCGTCACAATGGCTTTCAGCGCCACCGGCTCGATTCCTTCTTTTCTATATTCTACCAGAATCAGATCCAGCATTCCCTCCGGTATCCCGGAAAAAATGAGAAGTTCCGGTGCCTGATAAAGAAGCGGAACCGGTGCATGTGTTCCTTTTGCTCCTTTATAAATCCCGCACAGCTCTCCTAATTCCTTCCCCATATCCTGCGATCCGATCTGCGCAGATTGGATCTGCAGGCGTTTGCAGAGTCTCTGAATCTGCGCTTCTTTCTCCTGGCTTTTTACATAAGATAATATCGTGGCTCCCGGCATTTTGTACCCCTTTCGCAATTTCCTAATAATTTGTTTTCTGTTTCTTTGGAAACTTTAGGATTCTTTTATACTTCCGCTACAATTTGCTCACATTTTCCTGTTATGATAATACTCGTAACAGGAACACATCCGTATTTCATTCATAACATTTTGAAAAGGGGATCTGAAAAGATCCCCACTCCCTCGATACTTACAGAGACCAGCTTCCTGGTCTCTTTTTTATTGTTTCCGGCTATCCTCATATTCTTTCAGGCTGGCTGCCGCTTTTCCGGATAGCATAAGAATGGCCGCCGCGTTGAAGACGGTCATCAGGCCGATTCCCACATCTCCCAGATCCCACACAAAAGTATAAGCTGCCAGTCCGCCAATAAACAGCATAATGAGCGCCAGAATTTTATAGAGGTTCTGTGCCGTCCAGTTATCTCCAAAGAGAAATGCCACATTGGATCTTGCATAGAATAAGATTCCAAGGAAGGTAGAAAAACTGAACAGCCACAGTGTCACGGCAATAAAAATCACACCGAACTGTCCCAGATGCCAGGACATAGCGCTCTGGAGAAGTTCCATTCCTTCCAGTCCGTTCATCATCTCCTGCGGAGCCAGCAGCATAATCATAGCCGTACAGCTGCAGATCACAATAGTATCAATGAATACACCAAATGCCTGCAGAAGACCCGCCTTTGCCGGATGATCCACATCCGCTGCCGCTGCCGCACAGGGTGCCGAACCGGAACCAGCCTCATTGGAAAATAATCCTCTCTTCACGCCGTTCATGAGAACCGCGCCAAATCCGCCTGCCACTGCCTGACGGACGCCAAAAGCTTCCTCGAAAATACGGCTGAATACACTGGGAAGCTGTCCGATATTTTTTCCAATAATGAACAATGTAATGACAAAATAGCATGCCGCCATAACGGGCACAATCACATCCAGCACTTTCACGGTGGCATTTTTCCGAAGAACAATGACCGCTGCAATGGCCACCAGAATCACGGTTGTATAGATCGGTGGAACCCCAAAGGCATTTTTAAATGCGGAGGTAACGGAATTACTGATCACCTGGCTGATACCAAACCAGCAGATCAGTCCCGACAAAGCAAATAAGATGGCAATCAGAGATTTTCTTCCCTTTCGTCCGCCTTTTCCAAAGCAATCCTGAATATAGTAAGCCGGAGTTCCCCGGTAACCGCCGTACAGCGGATCTTTTTCTTTATAAATCTGTGCCAGCGCTGCTTCCGCAAATGCTGTACTGGAGCCAAGAAGCGCCGTCACCCACATCCAGAATACCGCTCCTGCGCCGCCTGCAGAGATCGCTGCCACAACACCTACCAGATTGCCCATGCCTACACGGGTAGCCGTTGCAATAATCAGCGTCTGGAGTCCGGAAATGGATCCCTTTTCCCCGTTGCCTTTCTTCTCCAGCGTAATCCGGATCATATCCGGAAACAGCCGGATGGGAAGAAACCGCAGCCGCAATGTGAAAAAGATTCCGAGAGGAATCAGAATCAGGATCAGAAGTGAGACACCTACCGTTCCCCCGGACGGCAGTGGAATATGAACCAGATCTCCCCACAGAAAATTATAAGTCAGTGAAATTAATGTTTTCAATCGTTCGTCCCCTTTTATTTCGTTTTTTCATTATAACATGACCGCAAATATGCCGCAATGAAATATGGAAGCGCATTAAAAAAAGCGTTCCGAAACTCGAAACGCTGTTGTTGTTAGTCGAGAGCGGCATTTCACTTGCGCGCATGTAAAAC
>CAVFMZ010000072.1:0-14079 GCA_963623675.1 Firmicutes bacterium CAG:176
ATATTAGAGTATTTTATTCTCACTACAAATAATCAGCCTTAAGTTAATGACATTGTGATTTTAAAGGGTGTTCGCCAGGTAGGAAAGACCTGGATTCTGAAAGAATTTGGAAAACGGTACTACGAAAATACTGCCTATTTCAACTTTGATGAAAATGAAGAATACAAACAGTTTTTTGAAACTACCAAAGACGTGAACCGCATATTACAAAATCTTATGCTTGTCAGTGGTGAAAAAATTGTACCGGAAAAGACTTTGATTATTTTTGATGAAATACAGGACTGTCCTAAAGTAATTAATTCTATGAAATACTTTTGTGAAAATGCTCCGCAATACCACATCGCCTGCGCCGGATCTCTGCTTGGTATCGCTTTGGCAAAACCATCTTCTTTTCCAGTCGGCAAAGTCAATTTTATGCAGATTGATCCCATGACTTTCAAGGAATTTCTGATTGCCAATGGCGACGAAAATCTTGTTAAATATCTTGACAGCATAAATACAATCGAGCCAATTCCGGATGCATTTTTTAACCCTCTCTATGAAAAGCTAAAAATGTATTACATTACCGGTGGAATGCCGGAGTCCGTATTAATGTGGACCGAAGCCAGAGATGTTTCTGCCATGCAGGATGCTTTATCCTGGATTATCAATGCCTATGAAAGAGATTTTGCGAAACATCCGGATACACATGAATTTCCAAAGATCTCCATGATCTGGAAATCCATTCCTTCCCAACTCGCCAAAGAAAACAAAAAATTTCTTTATAAGGTTATTAAAGAAGGAGCCCGAGCCCGCGAATACGAAGATGCTTTGCAATGGCTGGTAGATGCCCGATTAGTACACAAAGTCTATCGAAGCAGTGCTCCTCGTCTTCCTATTGCTGCTTATGATGATCTGTCTGCCTTTAAATTATATTTAGTAGATGTTGGATTACTCCGCCGTCTGGCACAGCTGGCTCCCACCGCTTTTGGAGATGGGAACCGTCTTTTTACCGAATTCAAAGGAGCATTAACAGAAAATTATGTCCTTCAAACTTTAACTACACAATTTGAAGTCGCACCTCGTTATTGGAGCCAGGCGAATCCTCCCTATGAAGTGGATTTTCTTATTCAACGAGAAAATGATATTTTCCCTGTTGAAGTAAAATCTGAGGATAATACAACCAGCAGAAGCCTGAAGAAATTTAAAGAATTATTTCCGGACCAGGTCAAACTTCGTGTCCGCTTCTCACTTGATAACCTCAAACTGGATGATGATCTCCTGAACATTCCTTTATTTATGGCTGATTACACAGACCAACTGATTGGACTTGCCTTGGATCAGCGTCAGTATTCAAACTAACAGTTTGGATACTGACAGGAAACATGCACCTAACAGTTGCCATATAGTCAACAGTTATTGGTGGCTTTTCTATTCTGATTATGCCATAATTGGAATACAGGGAGGTGCAATTATATGGACCTAGCAAATCGTATTCAAATGTTCCGAAAGAAAATGAATCTTTCACAAGAAGAACTGGCAGAGAAATGTCATGTATCCAGACAATCCGTCACAAAATGGGAAACTTCTGAAAGCATCCCAACCATAGATAAACTTATCCTGCTGGCAGATATTTTTGATGTTTCTTTAGACGAATTGACTGGCAGATCTCAAATCAATCCTCACGACAGGCTACTAAATCTGATCAAAGAATTTGCTGTCGATGATATCCCTACAAACACAGAGGACGAAGTATCGGCAATCATTACCCGTTACCTTCTTTTTGCACAAAATGTAAACTTAGATGCTTCTGATACACTCAAAGGTCTGGAAGACATATTCCTTCATAATGTAAGCAAAGGAAACTGATTAGAATGGACATTACACTTCGAAAACTACAAGATACCGATAAAGATACCTACTTTGCCTTGGCAAAAGAGACCTGGGTTAATAAAAAAGCTTTGCAGGATCCAAGCCAGATTGATCTTTCATGGAAAACCATGTTTTGCAAAACAGAGACTCATTATGCGATTTTAAAAGAGGGAGAAATCTGTGGTTTTTGCTCCATTATGCATTTTGATAGAGAAATACAGGAAATAGGCATTGAGTTATTTAAGGCTTTTCATCATCAGGGGATCGGCTATACTGCATTAACACAATTACTGGAAATATGTAAAAATGAATATCACATGCAGAGAGTTCACAGTAAAGTATACCCTGATAATTACCCGAGCATCCTGCTTATGCGCAAAGTCGGTGCACTTCCATTAAAAACAGTCAGAAATGCATGTATTGATCCCTCATCAATGGCGGAATTTAGAACAGCTAATGCAGAACTTATTTCCGATAATTTATGCAAAATAGCGGATCTATTTCAAGTTCCTCCCGATCATCTGCTTTCAAACCTGCTGATTTTTGAAATTTCACTTCCTGTAGTTCCGCCTCAGTTTTTTCTTTCCTTAACCGGAGAGCTACATTATGAGAAAAGAATTGAAACACAGACTATGCATTGTATGCTTTCTCAAATAGCCAAATCCATAGAAGAATTATTAGATGAACATGCAGATGCTATAGACAACAAACTCAAAGAAGAGATAGCTTCTCTACTCTCAAAATATAACAAACTGAACACTCCCGCTGAATAATTCAGAGAGTGTGTTCTCTTTATTAAAGACTCATCAGCAAAATGTGAAAGTTGTAAAATAACCTGCTTTACTTAAACTTTTGGCGTGGGTCTATATAAAAATAGTCCCACGCCAGTTCCTGTTTTTCTTGTCCTCAATAATAAGTTTTCACACGCAAAATGAGCCTAATAAACGATCTATTGAATACAGTTCCACATTTTTTGAAAAAGGCAGGAACTTTTTCTATATTCCTTTTCCAAACCCGCAATTCGGGTAATGGCACGGTTTACATCCCAGGCAGAATCCTCCATTTCCCATATGTGCCAGTTCTTTCTTCGTGATCTCCACGCCTGCTGCGATACGGGGCAGGACCAGATCAAAGACGGTCGCTTTCGCATACATGACACAGCCAGGCAGGCCAAGAACAGGTGTTCCATCTTCAAAATAAGCCAGCAAAAACATGGCTCCGGGAAGTACCGGTGCGCCGTAGGATACAATTCTTGCACCGGTATTTTTGATGGCTCCCGGTGTCCGGTCGTCCGGATCCACACTCATGCCGCCGGTGCAGAGAATGAGATCTGCCCCGTCTTCCTTCAGCTTCATAATCGCATTAGTGATTCGTTCCATATTATCGTCACAGAGAATCTGTCCGCAGACTTCGATGCCGTAGGCAGCCAGTTTCTCAATAATGACCGGCGTGAAGGTATCTTTGATTCTACCATAATAAACTTCATTTCCGGTGGTAACGATACCGGCTTTCATGGGTTTAAAGGGAGTCAGGGACACCAGCGGTTCTGCACCTGCTGCCTCTTTGACCCGCTCCATCTTCTCTTTTGCAATGACCAGTGGAATGACACGGGTACCCAGCAGATGGTCGCCTTTTTTCACGGCCGTGTTGGTATGTCTGGTAGCAATCATCACTTCATCAATCTCATTGATAGCATCCAGGCGCGGCACATCCACCCGGAACAGGCCGTCGCAGTCTGCCACCAGTTCGATCTTGCCCTCTTTCACATCGGTGGGATGCATATGCTCATTGATACAGACATTTTTCAGAATCTCTGCTGCCTCATTTTCGTGGAGGGTATTTTCATCCTTCTCCCATACATAGAGATGGTCTTTTCCCAGAGACAGCAGAATAGGAATGTCCTCCTCTGTTACAATGTGCCCTTTCCGAAATGCCGTGTCCTTCACCACATCCTTTACGATTCTTGTAATATCATGGCAGAGCACGTGGCCTACCGCATCCGTTGTATTTATACATTTCATGGTTATTTCCTCCAAAGGTTCTTCTTTTTTCAGTGTAGCATAAAATGCGAAAAAAAGGCTACCCCTTTCTGAAAGAGGTAGCCTGTCACTTGCCGTCCGTTTAGTTGACTGCAAACTACAATCTTACGCTTTCTTAGCCGGTTTCTTCAGCGCGCACCAGCAGATAAATCCAAGGAATACGATCGCTGCAGCCATCCAGCATACCAGCGTTACGGTTCCCTGACCGCTGAATTTGTCATAGTATCCTTTCAGGTAGATAAATGCGATCAGCGCCGGGATTCCCCATGCCACATAAGCTTTTAATCCTGCCGGGAATTTCATGCCGTCTCCGGAATTGGCTTCCTTAATAAATGCATCCCAGCCCCATCCGTTTCTGCTGGTACAGAACAGAAGATAACCAAGACTTCCCAGCGGCAGCAGGTTGTTGGATACGATGAAGTCCTCCAGATCCATGATGGTACTTCCATCGCCAAGCGGCTGAATGAAGGACAGGACATTGTAGCCAAGAACTGCCGGCATGGACAGGATAATCACCAGAACTGCGCTTACCAGAACACTCTTCTTCCGGCTCCATCCAAAGAGATCCATATCAAATGCAATGATATTTTCAAATACTGCAATAATGGTGGTCAATGCTGCAAAGGTCAGGAACAGGAAGAACAGAGCGCTCCATAAAAATCCGCCCGGCATCTGTGCAAAGATGTTCGGCAGCGTGATAAATACAAGGCTCGGACCTGCGCCCGGCTCGATTCCGTAGGCAAAGCATGCCGGAATGATAATAAATCCTGCAGTCAAAGCAACAAAAGTATCCAGAATCGTAATATTGATTGCCTCACCGGTCACACTTCTAGAGTGATCCAGATAACTTCCAAAAATCATCATGGCACCGATACCAAGAGACAAGGTAAAGAATGCCTGACTCATGGCACCAAAGACCACATTTCCAATACCAGTCTCCACCATCTTCTGGAAATCCGGAACCAGATAAAATCTGATACCGACACCGGCGCCCTCCAGAAATACAGAGTGTACGGCAAGCACCACCATAACGACCATAAGGGAGGTCATCATGACTTTGGATACTTTCTCCACTCCAGACTGCAGGCCAAAGATGCAGACTGCAAATCCGATCACACAGATCAGCACCGTCCAGAAGATCATAGTCGGATAATCTGTCAGCATATTACTGAATGCCTGGGTAATTGTCTCAGGGGATGTCCCTGTAAAGTCCCCACGCAGACTTTTAAAACAATAGTACATCATCCATCCGCCTACCATGGTGTAGAACATCATGAGCAGATAACAGCCGAAGATGCCAATATATTTCATCTTATGCCATGCAGTACCCGTCGGTTCAAGCTGGTCAAAGGCCAGTGCCACGCTTCGTTTGCTTCCGCGTCCGATGGAGAACTCACATACCATGGCCGGAATTCCCATAATGAGCAGGAAAATCAGGTAGATCAGAATAAATGCCGCTCCACCGTAAGCTCCGCACATGTATGGAAATTTCCATACGTTCCCGATTCCGATTGCACATCCTGCAGATACCAGAATGAATCCCAGACGGGAACTGAATTTTTCTCGTTTCATTTCTCTATCCCTCCGTATGTATCATAAGTTACTGTTCACTCGTACCTCGTTCCAGTAACACTTCGCAGGCTCATTTGAAGTTTTGCTTCGCAAAAGGAGCCTGCTCACTCCTGAATCAAATTCTTACGCAGCCTGACAGCAAGTGTCTGGCTGCTGTATGAACAGCATACATCATAACATTTATTCATTATAGTTTTCCTTTCTTCCCATTGCAACCACACGATTTTTATATTAAAATAAGAAAAACTTATATTATTGCGAGACTTCTATGAATATCAATCAGTTAAAATATTTCATCGCTGTGGCGGAATACCGGAGCTTCACCAAAGCCGCCAACCAGTATTATATTTCCCAGACCGCCATCACCCAGCAGGTGCAGGCGCTGGAAGAGGCCATGGACGTGCAGCTCATCGACCGTTCCCGTCGTCCTATTACCCTGACCCCTGCCGGAAATGTATTTCTCGGGGAAGCCAGAGCCATTCTGGAACGGATGAATGCCGCTGTAGGCCGGGTGCGTGACGCCTCCACCGGACTGGTGGGTTCTCTTCGGATCGGCTATACCAAAGGATATGAACGAAGCAACCTTTCCAATCTGCTGCGGGCATTTCATCAGGAATATCCGAACATTCTGATTACATGCTGCCGCTGTGATACGGATATGCTGGCAGCAGGACTATTAAATGGAGACTATGACATTATTTTCACTTGGGACAGTACGAATATTCTGGAGGAAAGGCAGTTGGATCACCGTCTGGTGGAGCGGGTTCCGCTGGTGGTGGCACTCTACGCGGGACATCCCCTCTCCGGCCGCCATACCCTGAACCGGAAAGAGCTGCGGGGCGAGTCTATCCTCTATATGTCCCCCTCTGGTATGGATGATTCTTTTGGTGACAGCCGCTTTATGGAACTGTACCGGAAAGCAGGCTATCAGCCGAATATTTTGTTCCGGTCCAGTGATGCGGAAAGTGTTCTGATGATGGTAGCTGCCGAGGAAGGGATTTCCATTCTTCCCTCCTATGTAACCAGCAAGTTGAAAGATGCGGATAATCTGGTCTTTATTCCGCTGATGGGCGAGGAAGAATACGAGGAAATCATTGCCGTTTGGAAAAAGGACAATCCAGGGCAGGCACTTGTCCGGTTTCTTCCCCGGATTGTCTGAAGAGCCAAGAATTTTTCGTTACTGTTCAGCCAGAAGCCTGACACTTGCTGTCAGGCTGCGTAAGAACTTGATTCAGGAGTGAGCAGGCTCCTTTTGCGAAGCAAAACTTTCAATGAGCCTGCGAATCGTTACTGGAACGAGGCACGAGTGAACAGTAACAAATTTTTCCTTGCACAATGTTTACTAATGCGCTATAATTTATTATTGTAGTGCAATGAAGCGCAGATGAATTCCATCCTGCGCTTTCTTTGTGAAATCACGCACACTGTGAGCAAACACAATTTATGGAGGCATAAGTATTATGATCATTGGTATTTTGAAGGACATTAAAAAAGGTGAAAACCGTGTCATCGCCACTCCGGGTGAGGTTGCAACCCTGATCGCGGATGGCAATACCGTAAAGGTACAGAAATCTGCTGGTGAAAGAGCCGGATTTGATGACGCTGCCTATGAAGCAGCCGGGGCTGTTATGGTAAATACTGCAGAAGAAATCTACGGTACCTGTGAATTTGTTGCAAAAGTAAAAGAATTTGAATCATCCGAATATGATCTTCTCCGTGAGGGACAGATCGTATTTACCTGTATCCATCCGGCTGCTCATCCGGAAGAGGTTCAGGTACTTCTTGATAAAAAAGTGACTGCATTTACCGCAGAAGATTCCCACCGCTATGGTTCCCCGAACTGTGAGGCAGCCGGAAAACAGGGCGCTCTCTTCGGACTGGAATCCATGCTCACCATCAATGGTGGAAAAGGTAAATTTGTCAGCGGTCTTGGCGGAGCTCCGGGCATGAAAGTTCTGATCCTCGGCGGCGGTGTTGTTGGACAGGCTGCACTTTCTGTTCTGCACGCCCTGGGCGCATGGTGTACCGTTATGGATATCAATATTGGTACCCTTCGTTCCTTAAGCCGTCAGTACAACGAGCAGGTCAACACCATGATTTCCACCAAAGAGAATATCGCAAAACTCCTTCCGGAGACCGATATGGTTCTGAACTGCGTAAAATGGCCGAAAGGATGTAAAGATTACCTCATCGACCGTCCGATGCTGAAACTGATGGAAAAAGGTTCTGTTATCGTTGATATCAGTAACGATGAGCAGGGTGCCATCGAATCCTTCCATGAGACTACTCATGAGAATCCCCGTTACATCGAGGAAGGTATCGTACATTTCTGCGTAAGTAACATTCCGGGAGCCATTGCAAATTCCACTTCCATCGCTTATGCAGCTTCTGTACTTCCGCATTTCCGCAGCATTGCCAAAAATGGTGTGATTGAAGCGTGTGTACGCGACGGTTTCTTAAGAAGAAGCCTTACCACCTATAACGGTTATCTGACCCATGAAGAGACCAGCGCTCTTCAGAATCGTCCGTGGATCCGTCCGGAAGAAATCCTTGGAATCGCAGACCGTCAGCTTGATCAGGCTCCGCCCGCTACCGTTACCCGCTCTTCCAATATGATCCATCTGAAATAAAAGAGTTGTAACTATTCAGAGCCATGCAAGACTGCGTTCTGCGAATGGGGTTCTGAATAGTTATGGCTGTTTGAAGTTATGGGATATTAGCTTCAGACTGCAGCAACATAAAAATACTTTCACAAAGGAGGACATTCTGTTTTATGGATGCAGAAATCGTAAACATGGGTATTATATCCATCATTCCTGCTGTCATTGCCATCGTACTTTCTTTTGCCACCAGAAATACGATCGTGTCCCTGGTAGTTGCCTGTATCGTAGGTACACTTCTGTCAGGACAGGGACTGTTGGGTTTCCCGACACTTTTAAAAACAAGCCTTGGTACCACCAGTTTCTCCTGGGTTATGCTTCTGAACACGCTGATCGCCATTATCGTTGCATATTTCCAGAAAACCGGTGCAATCCAGAGCTTCTCTCAGGCAATTCATGATAGGAACTTAAGCCGCAAAGGCGCACAGCTTATGGCATGGATTCTCGGAATTTTCGTATATTTCAGTGACTCCTTCAGCCCGCTGTTTGTAGGCTCCACTATGAGAAGCATTACCGATAAAGCAAAAATCTCCCGAGAGAAACTGGCTTATATCGCAGACTCCACTTCCGCTCCTGTCAGCGTTCTTGTGCCGATCACCGGATGGGCTGCTTACCTTAGCGGTCTTGCTGTTGGTATTGGATGCATTGTAACGGAAGAAGACGGATCTGCCCTGTTCTTAAAGGCAGTACCGTATAACTTCTACGCAATCCTTGCGGTTGCCATGGTTGGTCTGATCGGTTCCGGCATCATCAAAGATTTCGGACCTATGAAAAAAGCAGAAGAGCGTGCCATGAACGAGGGGAAAGTACTGCGTGACGGTGCCGTTCCGCTGATTGGAAAAGAGCTTACCGAGATGAAACCGTATCCGGGTATCAAACCCCGCGTATTTGTAAACTTCATTCTTCCGGTACTCATGATTATCACCATTGCACTGAGCACCTATATCACCATGGGATCTGCAAAAACAATGGAAGCATTCCTGTTCGTTGTTATTTTCATGACTATCAGTATGGTGATTCAGGGTATTCCGTTCCAGGAAGTTATGGATACACTGACTCAGGGTATCAAAGGAGCTGTTCCGGCTGTTACCCTTCTGGCACTTGCTTATTCCATTAATGCACTGAGCAAATCCATGGGAACCGCAAACTACATCGTGTCTCTCAGCGAATCCTTCCTGACACCGATGCTGCTTCCGGCTATTATCTTCGTAATTTCCGCAATCATGGCATTTGCAACCGGATCCTCCTGGGGAACCTTCGCAATCTGTATGCCGATTGCCCTTCCGCTGGCATTTTCTTTCACTGACGGTCAGCTTGGAACACTTATTTATGCTTGCTTCGGTGCTGTTGCAGGCGGCGGTGTATTTGGGGATCATTGTTCTCCGCTGTCGGATACCACGGTGCTTTCTTCTACCGGCTCCGCATCAGACCATATCGACCATGTACAGACCCAGCTTCCGTATGCATTATGCTGCGGTGCTCTGGCAGTGATTCTGTATCTGTTAATCGGATTCTTCGCTCTGTAAATGAGCATATGATAAAAGCTCCGGCTTCGGGATTTCTCCCGGCCGGAGCTTTTTCAATGCTTACCTATATTCTGTTTTTTGTTCCCAGGCTTTTAAAATATGCTGATACATATCCGGATAAGAAAGTCCGGATACTTTGCACAGAGCTGTTACGCTGTCATATTCCGGATAACAACGCCAGATTCCCTGTGTTCCCGGAAGTTCACACATCTTTACCCGTGCTTCTCCATAGGGCGTCACTACGCTTCTGCCTTCCCGGTTTAAAATCGTCCGTTCCATGGCTGCCCGCCGGATGCCAATGGTCGTGGTCTCCCGGAACAGGATTTCTTCCATGACAGAAATCAGATCCTCACTGCACAGAATGCAGATCTCATAAGCGGGACGGTTCTTCTTCATATAAACAGGTGTGTAATGCACTTCTCTTGCTCCTGCCTGCAACAGAAGATCCATCACATGACCGAGTACTTCCCCGCTGCAGTCGTCAATGTCACTCTCCAGCTTCCAGATCACGTCTTTTGTCTCTTTTTTCTGTTCTTCGATGAGCATGGCACGCAGAATACCCGGCCGCTTATATTCCCTCTTTCCGGCGCCAAGGCCAATCTTCCTGATCACAAAGGATTCCGGAAGGATCTGTGAGGTTCCCACAGCCGCCACAATGGCTGCTCCTGTCGGCGTAATATACTCCCCCTCTTCTCCTGTTAAATGAAGATTGAGACCATGGGCTGCTGCAATATTGGTCACCGCCGGAACCGGTACCGGAAGGATTCCGTGCTGACAGCGGATAGTGCCACCTCCCTCACAGATCTCCGGGACAATCACTTCCTCAATGCCAAGTTGATCCAGACAGACAGACACCGACACAATATCTACAATGGAATCCACTGCACCCACTTCATGGAAATGCACTCCTTCCAATGTGGTACCATGGGCTTTTGCCTCTGCTTCTCCAAGAATCGTAAAGATCCGGACGGCGATAGCACGTGCATGCTCTGTCAGATCTGCCGCCTGTAAAATATCCATAATCTCTTTCATGCCGCGGTGTTCATGATGATGGTGTGCGTGGGCACTGTGGTCATGGTAATGCTCATGATCATGGTCGTGTCCGTGGCTGTGTCCATGGAGATATTCCATATCGTGATCATGATTTTCATGGGCCTCATCTAGCAGTACATCAAAATCACACACATCCAGCCTTGCTTTTTTTACACGGCTGATCTGAATCTGAAATCCGGATACCGGAAGGCTGGAAAGGGCTTTTTTCAGTACCTCTTCGTCCGCTCCCAGATCCAGCAGCGCGGCCACCATCATATCGCCGCTGATACCGGACTGACACTCTAAATATAAGGTTTTCTTCATCCGTGGTTTCCTCCTGTCACCTGTCCCGGAAATGCCATTCCGGTGGTATTAAATGTCATATCACAGCGTTCCTGTACCGGAACCTGTGCAAAATACTGCTCTTCCAGCGGAATCCAGCGCTTTTGAAACATCTGCGCTTTCTCCTCTCCGTTCCGCTTCCTGATTCTCCGGATCTGTTCTTCAGTATCCACCGTCAGAAAAATCCGCAGATCATAAAAAGAATACAGCGTCGGCCTGCAGGAATAAGATCCCTCAATAATATTGACCACAGAGGGTGTCACCTCGATGGGATCTGCCAGTGTAAAAGACCGGCAGTCAAAAGGACGATAAGAAAATGCCGTTCCTTTCCGGAGCGGCATCATCACTTCCTGCTCAAACCGTTCATAGTCCACATTTCCACCGGGTTCCCGGAACCGCTCTTCAGTCCGCTGTTCCGGACGGAGATAGAAATCATCCATATGGAACACATTTACCGGCATCCGGTCTGCCAGCGCAGCGGCCAGAGTGGACTTTCCGGATCCGCACCGTCCATCGACAGCCACCAAGACCAGATCCTGGCTTTCACGCAACGCTTCTATACGCTTCTGTATGGTTTTCAGCATCCTCTCCATCCGATTATCCCTCCGGATGAACATCTGCCTGACCGGAAACCGCTTTTCGGAATGTCACAATCTTTGCCCGGTTCAGGGATACCATCAGTGCAGGGATCATGACTAACTGTAAAATAATTCCCGGAATGGCATTGAAAAATGCACCTGCCAGGAACAGCTGCCATCCAAAAGGAACACCGCTCACACCAAGAAGCACAATTCTTACAACGCCCCATACCAGTCTTCCTGCCAGCATGGCACTGATCATGCAGCGATACAGGGATTTTACGCACTGCCATTTGGCATGTCCGTAAAGCCATCCAATCACCAGTCCGTAGGTTGCCAGCTCAAAAGCCATGGAAACTGCATTTGGAAACATGGCCGGCATTCCAAAGAGAATGCTTCTTACAAGCGGAAGGAAAAAGCCTGCTGCAAGGCCATACTCCCATCCCACAATCAGTCCGCACAATAGTACCGGAATATGCATAGGAAGCAGCATCTGTCCGATGGCTGGTATCTGTGCAATAAAAAACGGAAAAATCAGGCCAATGGCAAAGAACATGGCCGCGAGCGTCAGTTTTTTTGTCTGTTTTTGTATCATCTTTAATCTCTCCTTAAGTTTTCACTTCTCTGTTTTCTATCTTAACATTCAACCCGGCTTTAAGGTCAATCTTTTTTTCTTGTCCTTTTTCTTATTTTCATCTCTTTAGTTAATCTGCCTTGTCATTATACCATTTTCCGTTATTTTTAACAGCTTCTTAACGAAATCTTTATATAAACACTTTTACTTTATGATCACATTAATTAAAAAATTATAAATATTATAAATTTTTTTAGAAAAAAGTATTTCATTTTTAAATTCACTGTGCTATTCTGTGGACATAAGAAGCATGACGGTACAAACCGTCAAAAGGAGGGAATGTATGATTACATTTTTTGTATGCCTTGCACTACTTATCATCGGTTATGCAACCTATGGTGCATTCGTAGAGAAGGTATTTCACCCGGACGACAGAGAGACTCCCTGTACACGTCTGGAAGACGGAGTTGACTATACTCCGATTGCTCCGTGGAGAGCATTTCTGATTCAGTTACTGAACATCGCCGGTCTTGGCCCGATTTTCGGTGCTCTGTCAGGAGCTATCTGGGGACCGAGCGTTATGCTCTGGATTGTATTTGGTACTATTTTCGCCGGAGCTGTTCACGATTTCTTAAGCGGTATGCTTTCCATGAGAAATGATGGAGCAAGTATCGCTGAGATTACCGGTATTTACCTTGGTTCCGGAATGAAGACTGTTATGCGTGTCTTCTCTGTTGTCCTTCTGGTTATGGTAGGTGTCGTATTCATGGTAGGACCGGCTGGTCTTCTTGCCCTGCTGACTCCAAACGTACTGGATGTGAAGTTCTGGACCATCGTTGTCCTGATCTACTACTTTCTGGCAACCCTGCTTCCGATTGATAAGATCATCGGTAAGCTGTACCCGATCTTCGGTATCTGCCTGATCATCATGGCAGTCGGTATTGCCGGGGCAACTGTTGTCAACAACATCAATGGCTCTGCTCCGATGCTTGAAATGACCTTACAGAATCTGCATCCGGACGGAAAACCGATCTGGCCGTTCATGTTCATCACTGTAGCATGTGGTGCCATCTCCGGTTTCCATGCAACCCAGTCTCCGATGATCGCAAGATGCCTGACCTCTGAAAAAGACGGCCGCAGAATTTTCTACGGAGCTATGGTTGCCGAGGGTGTGATCGCCCTGATCTGGGCTGCAGCAGGCTGTGCTTTCTATGAGAAAACCGGCGGACTTATGACCGGTCTTGCAGCTGCGAACGGCGGAAACTCTACTACTGTATACGAGATGTCCATCGGACTTCTGGGACCTGTCGGTGGTGCACTGGCTATGATCGGTGTTATTGCCTGCCCGATTACCTCCGGTGATACCGCATTCAGAAGTGCCCGTCTTACCATCGCAGACTGGTTCAAGATTGACCAGAAAGATCCGAAAAAACGTCTTGCACTTTCCTTCCCGCTGCTGCTGGTTGGATACTTTATCTCCTTCCTTGACTACAATGTCGTATGGAGATATTTCTCCTGGTCTAACCAGACACTGGCTATGATTGCCCTGTGGGCAGGTGCCACCTACCTTGCAAAATATGTCAGCAAAAATGCAAGCTTTATCGCAGCTGTACCGGCCACTTTCATGTCTGCAGTTTCCTGCACCTATATTATGATGGCTGATGAAGGTCTTGGATTAAGCTCTTCCATCAGTTATCCGGTTGGTATTATATTTGCAGTTGCCATGCTTGGTATCTTCCTATTTAAATGTATTCTGAAATCTGATACAAAATAGAACATAGTCAAGAAACCATACAAACGGGGATGTCCAAGACATCCCCGTTATTTATACTTAATTTTCCGGTAACTGTCCAGAACCAACCTCCAAAATGCTTCGCATTTCGTCGGTGTGGCGTATCCGCCAAA
>CAVFMZ010000073.1:0-14054 GCA_963623675.1 Firmicutes bacterium CAG:176
AGGAGGAACAAGTGATGGAGAATGAAGTCGTTTCCAAGAATTTTATAGAGACAGAGATTGACAAAGACCTTGCAGAAGGAGTTTATGATACTGTGCATACCCGTTTCCCACCGGAACCCAACGGATATCTGCACATCGGACATGCCAAGTCTATTCTGCTGAATTACGGACTGGCAAAAAAATACGGCGGAAAGTTCAACCTGCGTTTTGATGATACGAACCCGACCAAAGAGAAGACAGAGTTCGTAGAAGCCATCAAAGCCGACGTCAAATGGCTGGGAGCAGAATGGGATGACAGACTGTTCTTCGCTTCCAATTATTTCCAGCAGATGTATGAGGCTGCTGTGAAGCTCATTAAGAAGGGAAAAGCATATGTGTGCGACCTTTCTGCAGAGCAGATCAGAGAGTATCGTGGAACTCTGACCGAACCGGGTAAGAACAGCCCGTACCGTGACCGCAGTGTGGAGGAGAACCTGCAGCTGTTTGAGGACATGAAGAATGGCAAATTTGCAGATGGAGAGAAGGTACTCCGTGCAAAGATCGACATGGCTTCTTCCAACATGAATATGAGAGATCCGGTTATTTACCGTGTGGCACATATGACCCATCACAACACCGGAGATGCATGGTGCATCTATCCTATGTACGATTTTGCTCATCCCATCGAGGATGCCATTGAGGGAATTACCCATTCCATCTGTACGCTGGAGTTTGAGGACCACAGACCGTTATATGACTGGGTTGTAAGAGAACTGGAGTATCCGCAGCCGCCACGTCAGATTGAGTTTGCAAAGCTGTATCTGACCAACGTGGTAACCGGTAAGCGTTACATTAAGAAGCTGGTAGAGGAAGGCATAGTAGACGGATGGGATGATCCGCGTCTGGTATCTATCGCAGCTCTCCGCCGCCGTGGATTCACACCGGAGTCTATCCAGAAATTCGTAGAGCTTTGCGGTGTGGCAAAGGGACAGAGTTCTGTAGATTACGCAATGCTGGAGTACTGCATTCGTGAGGATCTGAAGATGAAGAGATCCCGTATGATGGCAGTCCTTGATCCCATCAAACTGGTCATCGACAACCATCCGGAAGGAGAGGTTGAGTATCTGGATGCAGCCAATAATCTGGAGAACGAGGAGCTGGGTTCCAGAAAGATTCCGTTCTGCAGAGAGCTGTATATTGAGAGAGACGATTTCATGGAGGAGCCGCCGAAGAAATACTTCCGTCTGTTCCCGGGTAATGAAGTTCGTCTGATGCATGCATATTTCGTAAAATGTGTAAGTTTCGAGAAGGACGAGAACGGCAATGTGACCGTTGTTCACTGTACCTATGATCCGGAGACCAAGGCAGGAAGCGGATTCACCGGAAGAAAGGTCAAAGGAACCATTCACTGGGTTCCGGCACCGTACGCAGTGGATGCGGAAGTACGTCTTTATGAGAACCTGATCGACGAGGAGAAGGGTGTTTACAATGAGGATGGTTCCATGAACATCAATCCGAATTCCCTGACCGTTGCACACGCAAAACTGGAACCGGCTCTGAAAGATGTGAAAGCATACGACAGCTTCCAGTTCGTAAGAAATGGTTTCTTCTGTGTAGATGCGAAAGATTCCAAAGAGGATGCACTGGTATTCAACCGGATTGTATCTTTAAAGAGTTCTTTCAAACTGCCGAAGGCAGAATAAATGAAATAACAGGGGGATCACTGCACAGGTGCAGTGGTCCCATTTTTGAGGTAAAAGAGGAGTACAACAGATGAAAAAAGGAATGTGGATGAGAGCACTGGCCCTGCTGACAGCCACAGCCGCTGTGATGACGGATTCAGGCATGGTATATGCAGCTGAGGTCATACCGGAGCAGCAGGAAATTTCTGCAGAGGAAGAAGAGTCTCTGGAAACAGTACAGGACGAGACGGAAATGGCTGATGTACAGGAGGCACAGCCTGTAGAAGAAAGCGAAAACGTAGAGCAGTCAGAGGTTTCTGTAGATGCGGATACAGAAATGGAACTGCAGCAAACGCAGGAAAAGGAGCAGGTTTCATCAGAAAATAAGAAATCTGAGACTGTCACGGAAGAGAAGACCTGGGAGCCTGTATTTACGGAAGCGGCCGACTGGGAGGAACGTTTTTCCTTTGAGCAGCCGCAGATAGGAGAGCAGCCGGAGGAAGACGATTCTGAGGAAGCGGAAGATTTCTATGTCACCTATTATGGAGATCAGCTGGAAGATAACCTGGCATCAGAACTGTATGAGAGCCTGACAGCAGAAGAGCAGAAAGAGCTTACCTTTGAAAATATCACAACTGAGGAAGTAGAAAAGGCAGCGCAGGCAGCGTTTGATGCATTTCTCTTGGATGAGACCGAGTGGATCGCAGAAGAACTGAAAGACAACTGTAATCTTCAGATTCAGTCGGTAGGAACTGTAAAAGAAGACGGGGAGACGGAGTGGAATACATCTGTTCTCTGGACGTTACCGGAGAAAGCAGATTCGGACGAAAATGAGCAGGAAGAAGTGGCAGAAGAAGCAGAGGAATCTGAGAACGAAGAACTTTCTCAGGAGGAAGCAGCACGTCTGTACCGGAAACAGTGCATGGAGGAAGAAATTCCCTGCGTACTGATGGTCAGTGTGGAGGAAGAGGAGTTTATTTTCCAGAATGCCGTCCGTGATGAAGAAGGCATCTGGCAGCTGGAAGATCCTATGAAGGAAGAAGAGCCTGCTGAGGAAGAGAAATCTGCTGAGGAAGAGAAAACTACTGAGAAAGAAAAATCTGCTGAGGAAGAGGAAATGGCAGATATGGAGGAAGAAGCTGATACACAGGAAGATGCACAGGAATTCAGACTGGTTGTTGAGGATGGACTGACGGATGAGGCAATGGAGACAGAAAAGCTAGCTCAGAACGAAGAAACAGCGGAACTTGAACAGGCAGCGCAGCCGGAAACGACAGCGTCGGAAAGCCAGGAGACTGTGACCACAGAATCCGGAGTTGCAGCCTATTCCGCAAAGCAGGAACCGGCACTTCAGAACGTGTCCATAACAGGCGTGAAAGCGCAGACCTATACAGGAAAACCGTTGACACAGAAGATAAAGGTAAAAGATACCACAACAGGCAAGCTTTTAAAAGAGGGAAGAGATTACACAGTTTCCTATGAGAATAACGTGAATGCCGGTACGGCTTCGGCTGTCATTCGTGGTGTGGAAGGAAGTGGACATACTGGCGTTCTGCGGGTGGATTTCAACATTGCACAACAGAATGTGGCAAAAAAGGTAAAAGCAACGGTGCAGGGAAAAAAATTCCTCTATACCGGTGAAGAGTTAAAGCCGGGTGTTTCTCTGGTTTATAACCGGATGACGCTGACGGAGGGCACGGATTACCAGATTTCCTATGCAAATAATGTTGCAAAGGGAAATGGACAGATCATTGTAACAGGACAGGGAAATTATACGGGAACGCAGGTGGTAAAATTCAAGATTTCCGGGCCGAAAATGAAGGATGCCAGCGTAAGCTTAAGCAGCAGTTCCGCAGTTTACAGCGGCGCTTCCAGTTATCCGGGTGTGACCGTTGCCTATGCCGGAAAAACCTGTGTGGAAGGAACCGACTATATTGTGAAATATCCGAAGACTCTGAAGGCTGGAAAGAATGCCATTTCGGTTGTGGGACGTGGAAATTTCTCGGGATCTGTCAAAGTAAATTATACGCTTGACAAAGCGTCTATGGAAACCTCCAGAGTGTCCATCCCTTATGCATGGCAGTATAGCAAAAAAGTAAATCCGGTGCCGTCCAGTGTGACGATGAATGGCACTGCACTGAATTCAAAAAAAGACTATACGGTAAAATATTATTCCAAAGCAACCGGAAAGACGCTGAGTAAGATCAAGGCAGAAGGAGAATACCAGATCCTGCTGATCGGAAAAGGAAGTTATACCGGAACAAAGATGCTGGATATCTGTGTGACCATTGATCAGAATATCCTTGCAAATAATTATGACAGCGGATGGGAGCCGGATCCGGAACCAGAACCGGAACAGCCGGCAGACAATAATAATACATCTCCTGATACGGAGGACACGATTGTTCCGGAGGATACGGTCTATCCGCAGAATGAGGTACCGGCCAGCCATGACAGCTACTGGGGATATAATGAGCAGTACAAGATTACTTCAAAAAAAGGAATTCAGGGTACTTCCAACTATACAGAGGATCTGGGAGTCCAGCATGTGCTGCTGAATGTGGATATGGCGGATTTAATCAGCACTAGCCAGAGAGAGGGTTATGTTCCGTATACTTATAAAGGAAAAACCTATTACTTTGGAGACCTTGCTGCACTGAAGGATACGATCTATTATCTGCATGGATGGGGAAGCAAGGAGGAGAATCCTTACGGAGCCAACCATATGAGAAACGTGACGCTGGTTCTGCTTATGAGCTGGAAGGATGAACTGTCCTATCTAATCCATCCGTCAGCAAGAAAGAAGGGCGCAGCACCGTATTATGCATTGAATATGCAGGATGAGAACGCAAAGGATACCTTTGAGGCACTGTTCCGCTATATGGGAGAGTGGCTGGGCCAGTATAAGACTCGTGTCAGCAACTGGACGCTGGGAAATGAGGTGAACAGCTGTAAGGACTGGAATTATTCCGGAAATATGTCTTTGAATCAGTGTGTGGAAAACTATGCAAAAGCGTTCCAGTTGCTGTATAAGGGCGTAAAACGGACGGCGACCAGTTCCAGAGTCTTTATTTCACTGGATCACTGCTGGACCGCATCCGTAGCCGGACACAGCGGAAAAGCATTTCTGGATCAGTTTGCGGCGTATATGGCGCAGACGGCACCGGATATGCAGTGGAATGTGAATTATCATCCCTACTCTGATCCGCTGGGAAGTACCAATTTCTGGGGGAATACCAGCAGTACATCTAATAGCGGCAGTACAAAATATATTTCCATGCGGAATATCAATGTGCTGACAGATTATCTGTCCCAGCTGGAATCCAGATATGGAAAAGCTTCCGGCTCGATTCGTGTTATTCTGGGTGAGTTTGGTTATTCTGCGAATGCAGGAAATGCTTCCCAGGAAGAAAAACAGGCGGCAGCTCTCGGCTATGGATACTACATTGCCATGGCAAACAGCCGGATTGACAGTTATATCATTCGTGCTTACCAAGATGCCCCGGAGGAAGGAAAACTGAAACTGGGACTTCGTACAACCAATGATGTGGCAAAAGAGTCCTATCAGATATACAAATATCTGGATACTCCGCAATCAGAATCCTATATGAACAATTATCTGGGTACGGTTGGCCTGAACAGCTGGAGTGAGATTCCCGGATTTGATTCCAGTGTATTCAATAATAATGATTTCTAAGGAAATGCTGATTAAATCAGCATTTCCTTAGCTGCCGCCGGCGGATCGCACGGATTTGCAAAGGAATTTGCTGCTTCGCAGCGCAAATCTGGCGAGGGAAACGCTTTAATCAGCGTTTCCCTAAAGAAATCAGGACAGACAAAAATCCCGGCATGCAGTGCATGTCGGGATTTCATCATTCAGAAACAAAACTTTAAGCTTCCGGAGCAGCTTCGGCTTCTTCCGGGACTTTTTCTTCTTCCGGCTCTTCCTCTGCGGTTTTTACCGGGGGTTCATCCTCAAAGATTTCAGAATCATCATCAAATGCTTTTATATCATCTTCGTCCTCGTCTGTTTCATCGAACAGGTCGTCATCTTCAAAATCTTCCAATTCCTCGTCAGCTCCGAAGAACTTGCGGAAGAGATACAGGCCTGCAGCGGCAAAAGCGGCTGCGGTTCCGAGAAATGCAACAGTTTTCCATAATTTTTTCATAGGGAATGCTCCTTTCGTTCTGGTTCTCATTCTTATCTATTTTAATATAAATGGCCGCACAAGAAAAGTGGTAAATCATTAAATTTTAAGAAATTTAAGAAAATATTCGTTGAGCTTTTATTTGATTTCGATTACACTATAGAAATATGAAATGCAAAGGAAGACAGAAAATGATTCGACTGATTATCAGTGACATAGATGGAACATTAGTAAAGGAAGGATCTACAGAGATCAATCCGGAATATATGGAGGTGATCCGGCAGTTATCGGATCATGGAGTCGTATTTGCAGCGGCCAGCGGACGGCATTCCAGCAGCATTGACGCGGTATTTCATGAAGTGCGGGATCGGGTCTTTTATTTATCTGATAATGGTTCCTGTATTCAGAAATACGGAAAGCCATGCCATGAGCTGCGGCTGAATACAGAAGATTTGAAAGCGTATTTGCAGGAAGCGCTGGAGGGCGGTGACTGCTATCCGCTTCTGTCCACGGCAGAGGGATTTTTTACCGATGAGAAAGACGAAGTATTTGCCAATCTGATTTTCAGCCAGTATAAGGGAGCAGGCGGTATTGTGGAAAGTCTGCAGGATTATCTGCCGGAAGGGGTAAAGTTAAGTCTTTACTGTCTGGATGATGTGAAAAAGGTCTACGAACGCATGTCCGGAAACTGGAAAGAGAAGTTTGCCATCAACATTTCCGGAGAAAAATGGGTGGATATCAACGATCCGGAGGCCACCAAGGGAAATGCAGTCAGATGGCTCCAGAAGGAGCTGGGTGTGAGCCGGGAAGAGACGGTTGTTTTTGGTGATAATTTTAATGATATGTCCATGCTGGTCTGTGGGGAACGGAGTTATGCTTCTGTCCTGTCAGCACCGGAGGTGAAGCAGACAGCCCGGTATGAGGTGGCATCCTATGAGGAAGACGGCGTGCTACAGGTACTGAAAGAAATGTTGCAGGAGGTGGCCCATGAAAAATAAACGAAGAATTGGTTGTCTGGGACTGGCAGCAGTGCTTGTGGCCGGTTCTCTGACGGGATGCGGCGATACAAAGATTGTGGTGACCACCGGTCTGGCGCCCAACGAACTGTTCCGTATTGGAAATGTATCCTGCGCTATGCCGGAGGCGCTGGTCTATCTCAACAACCAGAAAAATCAATATGAAAATGTCTACGGCATTGAGATGTGGGATCATGCCTTTGGAGATACCACGCTGGAGGAATATTTAAAGAGTCAGGTGCTCTCCCAGCTGGCGCAGATGAAGAGCATGGTTTATTTGGCAAAAGAGCGGGATATTGCGCTTTCCGAGGAGGATGAGCAGAAGGCGGCAAAAGCAGCTTCTGAATATTTTGCATCGTTGAGCCAGGAGGAGATTAAGATCCTGGGCGTGGACGAGGATGCAGTGAAAAGCATGTATGAGGATTATTGCCTGGCGCAGGAAGCCTATGACAAGATCACGGAGGATGTGACCGTGGAGGTCAGCGATGATGAATCCAGGGTCATTCAGCTGGATCAGATTTTTGTGCAGGAGCAGACGCTGGCAGAGGAACTGAAAAGCCGGATTGATCAGGGTGAGGATTTCGAGACGCTGGCAGGCACCTATTCCAAGGCACCGAAGGTGACGGTATCCGTGGCAAGAGGAGATGAAAGCCAGGAATATGAGGACGTGGCGTTTGATCTGGACAATGAGGAAGTCAGTGACGTGTTCGCGGCAGACGACGGATACTATATCCTGAAATGTCTGAACACCTATCTGCCGGATGAGTCCGAGGCTAATAAGACAAAAGTAGAACAGCAGCAGAAAACCGAACGCTTCCAGAGTATTTACGATGAACTCATGGAGGATACGGTGTCCGAATATCAGAAGCATCTGTGGGAAAAAGTGAAATTTGAAGATTACACGGATGTGAAGACGGACAGCTTTTTCAAAGTGTATGAAGAAAATTTTTCGTGATGAACAAAAATACAGCAGCCAGACACTTGCTGTCAGGCTGCGTGAGAATATGATTCAGGAGTGATTATGAAAAGAGATTCTGGGTTAACCCAGAATCTCTTTTAAACTGTTCAGAAGTTCGGTATTTTTCTCCGGCATCATGAAGCAGAAGCGGAAGAAGGTCTCGTCCTCCAGTCCGGGGAAGGTGGAGCAGTCCCGGAGCATCAGTCCTTTTTTGATGCAGTGGACAAAGACATCATAGGAGGTCACACCCTCCTTTAAAATGCGAACCAGAATGAAATTGGCATGGGGCTTGTAGACTTTGACGGTATCCCATGTTTTCAGCTCGTTGTAAATGCGTTCCCGCTCGGTGGAGATTAAATGGCGGGTCTTTTCGATATAATCCCAGTCATGGAACATGTAGGAGCCTGCGATTTCTGCCAGGCTGTTGATGGTCCAGGGATTTTTCTCCTCCATGATCTTAGCCAGCAGCGGAAGGTTGGCGGTCATGGCGTAGCCAAGCCGGAGTCCCGGGGAGGCGAAGAATTTGGAAATGCCCCGTAAGATGGAAAAGTTGTCAAATTCATCCAGCAGTCCCACAGAACTGATGCTTTCCCCCGCAGGAGCAAACTCTGCATAAGTTTCGTCGATCATGACGAAAATACCAAGTTCCTGACAGCGGGCAAGAATCCGGCGCATTTCCTCCGGGGAGGATGCGGTGGATGTGGGGTTATTGGGGTTGCAGATGACGCAGAGATCGGCCTGTTCTGCCGCCAGTGCGTTGCAGAAATTCTCCACGTCCAGCTGGAATTCATTTTCTTCTTTTAATGCGTAATAGAGGACTTCGCCTCCGTTCAGGCGGACTTCCCGCTCGTATTCGGAATAGGTGGGGGAGACGATCAGCGCCTTTTTCGGATGGCGGATCTGGATGAACAGGGAAATCAGTTCCGTACATCCATTTCCCATCAGAATCTGTTCCGGGCGGCAGCCGGTGTAGCTGGCAATGTGGCCGCGGAGTTCGGTGTATTCCGGATCTGGATAGGTGGTGACTGCATCAATGTGGGCAGCCAGTCCTTCTTTCATTTTCCGGGAAATACCCAGAGGGTTTACATTGGCGCCGAAGCCGGTGATCTGGTCTTTGGGGATGCCAAAATATTTTTCAATCTTTTCCAGATCACTTCCGTGGAAGTGTTCTTTTCCTTCAATTTTCTGCTGTGTTTCTGTGCTCATTTTATACCTCGGTTTTTTCGCTCCGGTTGCTGATAGTGCCGGGCAGTGATATAATATATTGATATCAGGGTCACAATCCGTAGGCATCAAAGTCGGGGGCTTTTGACCCTGGCATCATTTAATACGATTATAAACAAAATTATAGAAAATGCAACGGGGTTCATATGAAAGAGAAAATCATAGACTTTTCCAACGGAATATTTACCTATGAGCAGGCCAGCCTCCGGGTGGAGCCTGAGATGCTCAGACTGGAGATCCAGGACGGCCGCGTGGTGGAAGGCAGTTTTCTGGTCGTTTCCTGCGACGAGCGGCGGGTAAAAGGCATTGTGATTTCGGAGATTCCGGGATTCCATTTGAAGAAGACCAGTTTCTTCGGGCGGGCAGCGAGACTGGAATATGAATACAAGCCGAAGTGGATCCAGGAGGGGGAGACGCTGGAAGGGAAGCTTTTCATAGAATCCGATGCAGGGGAATATGAGATTCCGGTGGTGATTACGGCAGCCGGTAAAGAAATACAGGAGCCGGAAGAAGAGCCGATACCGGAGGAGACGGCATCGGCAGAAACCACGCAGGAACTGAAGAAAGGTACGGGACGGTCGGAGAGCTGGAAACGGAAGCGCAGCAGACAGAAGATCGTAGCAGATTTTCTGACGGAACTGGAGAAAGAGCGGCGGGGAGGCAGTGAGAAAAAGGCGCTGCAGAGTTACCGGACGCTGGTAGATCAGCTTCGGAAGGAAAATCCGGAGGATCCGGTAGGACCGCTCATGGACGCCTGGGTCATGTTCCGGGAAGGCAGAAAGGAAGAGGCTGGCTGGATTTTAAGAAAATATGAGAAGACCCGGCTGTATCAGCAGAAACAGGCGACGGTCCGTGCCATTTTTTACTATGTGAACAGTTATGCAGGCGCCAATTGTCTGCCACAGCTTCAGAAGCTCTATCAGAAGCAGCCGGAGAACTGGATCCTGGTGCTCATGCTTCTGGAAAAGGATCCGAAGCTTCAGCAGGATTCCCGCATGGCCTACAAATTACTGGAGCGGCAGTTCCGGTCTGGCACCAGAAACAGGCTTCTCTATCAGGCAGCCTGGGAGATTCTGAAAAAAGATATGGCGCTGTTTACGGGACTGGATGCATTTGCCATGCAGATCTTTGCCTGGGCGTCTGTTCACGGATTCCTGACGACGGAGACGGCTATGGCAGCGGCCGGACAGGCAGCAGGGGTGAAACACTGGTCACTGCTGGCGGCAAGGCTTTTGAAAGCCTGCTATCAGGCCGTACCCTGCAAAGAGACCGTTGGGGCGGTATGCGCGGTCTATATCCGGGGACACCGGATCGATGAGGACGCCTTCGTCTGGTACCATAAAGGGGTGGAACTGGACGCCAAGATTACGAATTTGTACGAGTATTTTATGTATGCGCTGCCGGACAGCTATGCGGAGCGTCTTCCCCGGCAGATTATTTTGTACTTTGATTATCACAATACATTGAGCGGAAAACAGAAAACCGCGTTTTATACGAACCTTCTCCGCCATGGAGGCATGGAAGGAACGGACATGGAACATCTCCGCTGGAAGCTGCAGGAATTTCTGCTGGCGCAGTTAAAGGAACGGCGGCTCAATGAGCAGCTGGCATGGCTCTATGAAAAATGCCTGGAGGTGGAGACACTGGAGGGTGAGCAGCTGGATGCCCTGGCCGATCTTCTCTTTTTAAGAAAGCTTACCTGCAGAAATAAAAGAATCCGTCAGGTGGAAGTCCGTTATGAGCAGCTGGAGCAGGTATTTACAATGCCCCTCTCCGGTGGAAGCGCCTGTATTCCGGTCTATACGCCGGGAGCAGAGATTACACTTCTGGATGAGCAGGGAAGACGTTACCGGAAGACGATTCCCTATGATCTGAAGCGTCTGCTCATTTCACCGGCTTTTCTGCAGGTGTGCATCAGCCGGAGAAAAGAGCATCTGGGACTGAATCTCTATCTTCTGGAAGGAAAAGGAGATCACCGGATTCAGGGAGAGACGGTGGAGACAGCCAGACAGCTGCTGGAGAGCGGAAAGCTGACCGCCTCCTATGAGCGGAAACTGAAACTGGAGCTTCTGCAGTATGAACGGAAGCACCGGAGACTGGAAAAGATTGATGAAAAACTGCTGATTCCGGACGGGGAAAAGTTAAGCCGCAAGGAGCAGGGAACTTATCTGGAAATCCTCATGCTGCTGGAGCGGGATGAGGAGGCATGGGAGCTGCTTCAGAAGACCGGATGCCGGACGGCAGATCCGTCAATTCTGTTAAGATTTCTGCTGCGGCTTCTGGAACAGGAAAAGATTCCTCATGAAAACTTACGTCCATGGGCATGGGAAGTATTCCGGAAGGGGAAATATACAGATGCGATTCTGACCCTGCTGGCAGAGCAGGTGGTGGCGGATACTGGTTCTCTTCTGGAACTCTGGAAAGCCTGCAGAGAATTTCAGTTGTATTTTCCGGAGCTGGAAGAACAGCTGACGGCCCAGGCACTTTATACGGAGCGGCATGTGCAGGAAGTATTTCCGGTACTGCAGGATATGGATGAGCGGGGCGCGGATCCGGTCATGGTGAGCGCATGGCTTAACTATTTATCCTGGCTTGATTTTGTGAAGGAAGAGAATGTGCCGGAAGGACTGTTTGAAAGTCTGGAGCAGCATATGATCTGGGAGGATCCGCTGGCGAGGGTGGCAACCTTGTCGTATCTTCGTCAGCTGTCCGTACTGCTTCTGCTGACCGATACCCAGAAGCGTCTGGCAGGGCGCCTTTTGGGCCAACCGTGGCTGGAGCGGAGACGGTTTGCATTTCTGGCAAAACTGCTTCCTTATGCAGAACACATGGATGGCATGAATGACTGCATGACCGTGGAATATCGGTGCCATCCGGAACATCGGGTGATTCTTCATTATGTATTGGAATATCACGGGAAAAAGAGTTTTGATTATGTGACGGAACAGCTGTATCCGGTGTGCGGAGGCGTCTTTACCAGAACCTTTACGTTATTTTACGGAGAACGGCTCACCTGGTTTTTCACAGAAGAGTGCCCGGATGGAACGGAAAAGTCCACGGTGTGCAAAACTTATGAGAACCGGGAGGAACATCTCACCGGGGATGGGCGCTATGAGCGGCTCTGCCGTATGCAGAAAGCCTGCGATTACCGGCAGGAGCGGCTGCTTCGCCGGATGATGAGAGAATATGAGTCCCTGGGTGCAATCGTGCAGGAACAGTTTCAGAGAAGATAAGAGGGCGAAGAACAATGATACTGACAAAGGAAGAACAGGGAGTGATTGCCGGGATTGATTTCCGGAAGGAAATTCCACAGGTCTGCTATCAGACCGGGGATATGAAGGAACCGGTATATCTTCCGCTGGAGTATGAGCAGCCCTCCGGGCATACCGCGTGTTTCTGTAAAATACTGTCCGCACTGAAACGGTTTGGCAAAAAAGAAACGATCTGTGCGGTACTGGTACTCCCGGATATGGAAGAAGAAACCATCCACCAGTATCTGCAGGAGGCCTGCCAGGCAGGATTTGAGAAGGAACAGATTCATATGCTGTCGGAAGCCGAGAGCCTGGTACATTTTGTCATGAGCCAGACATCCGATATCTGGCAGCACCGGGTATTTCTGCTGGAATTCGGGCAGGAGGAAATCCGTTCCATCTGTCTTCATATGAACCGGAGGACATCGCCTATGCTGGTGCAGGCAGAGGAGCCGGAGTACTGGCATGTGGGAAATCTGCTGGATGGCGGCCGGGATGAAAAACTGGCGGAAACAGTGAAGGAACGGTTTGCAGGGAAGCCGGTATCCTCAGTATTTCTGACAGGAACGGATTTTAATGCGCGAGATTATAAAAAGAGCCGGGAGGAAATCTGTTATCGGAGAAGGGTATTTCTGGCGGAGCAGATCTGTGCCAGAGGCGCGTGCATGCTGGCGCAGGCGGGAAAGGATCGGGTACCCTATCTATTCTTAAGTGAGCAGACCCTGCTTTACAATGTGGGAATCCGCAGCAGGCGGGGTGGAAAAGAGACCATCTATACGCTGGCGGAAGCCGGACAGAACTGGTATGACGTACAGGTGTCACAGGAAATGATTCTGGTGGGCAGTCCGGTGCTGGAACTGATTTTTCAGCCCATGCTGGGAGGATCGGAGATCCGGGGCGGCATCCGGCTGCAGAATCTGCCGGAGCGCCCGGAAGGAACCGGAAGGCTTCTGGTGGAGATTTCCTTTTCCTCGCCGAAGCAGTGTGAGGTGAAGGTGACAGATCTGGGATTCGGAGAGCTGTATCCGGCGTCGGATCTTTACTGGGTGGATACGTTTTTACTGGAAGAAGAGGAGGAGAGCCATGGGACTGGCAATGATCTGCAGGAGCAGACGGGCGAAGACGCCATATCTGGTGGAACAGACTGGCAGGAATCTGTATAGTCTGGAGGAACTTTCCTGGTTCGTCTACCATAATATCTGTCTGGCGGGAAGAAATTTTTTCGATGAGCGGCTCTGCAGATGGCTGGAGCAGGAGTTGGGCTGTGTGGATCTGGCGAAACGGATCCGCAAAGGTATTTCCACGGAGACCAGCCTTACCAATCTGGTCATAGCAGTGGTGGGAGCGTCCGATCTCTATGACAGCGTGCAGCTGACGGAGTTGAGCGACCGGATCCGCGCCATGGATTCCATGCAGGAGCAGGAGCGGCTGAAGCTGCGGGCAGATGAACTGCTGGACGGCGGAAATGTCTGGGCAGCCATGGAGGAATACCGGCATATTCTGCGAATGCATCAGAACAGCCGGTTAGGTGTCAGCTTTTATGCCAGGGTATGGAATAACCTGGGTGTCTGCCACGCCAGAGAGTTTGCGTTCAAAGAGGCGGCCGAATGCTTCCGGAAATCCTGCGAGTATGCCATGGAGCCGGAAGTAAGAGATCAGGCGGAACTGGCGGAAAAGCTGGCATCCGGTATGATTCCGGAGCAGAAAAGCAGAAAAGCAGAAGAAACGAATCCTCAGAAAAAGCTGCTTTCCTGGGAACAGGAATACCGCAGCAGAAGAAAACCGTAAGAAAGTTC
>CAVFMZ010000074.1:0-13909 GCA_963623675.1 Firmicutes bacterium CAG:176
TAGAGCAGAGGACTGAAAATCCTCGTGTCACTGGTTCGATTCCGGTTCTGGGCATATGGGATATTAGCTCAGTTGGTAGAGCACTTGACTTTTAATCAAGTTGTCCGGGGTTCGAATCCCCGATGTCTCATGAATTTAAATCCTCTTTGTCCAGTGACAAAGAGGATTTTTTTGTTATGTATAAATTTTCTATAAAATAGGCCCTGCGGGTGACAAATGCGCAGAAATAGGGTAAAATAAAAGGAAATGGCAACGGAGGAGGGATCTCTATCATGGAAAAAAAGATTATTACAATTAGCAGACAGTACGGAAGCGGTGGACGTTATGTAGGTCAGAAGCTTTCAGAGAAGCTGGGAATTCCCTGCTACGATGAAAAATTAATCGATATGGTGGCAAAAGAGAGTGGATTTGCACAGGATTTTGTGGCGGAAAAAGGCGAGAGAATGACAGGTAGTCTGTTATTCAACATTGCAAGCAACCTTTCTTATGCAAATAATATTTTATCCGGAAACGGTATGTCCCTGCAGGACGAGATTTATTTCATTCAGAACCGGATTATCAAAGATCTGGCAGAAAAAGGTTCCTGCGTGATCGTAGGCCGCTGTGCGGATTATATTCTGCGGGAACGCAAGGACGTATTAAATGTCTTCATTTATGCAGATATGGAGAGCAAGCTGGAGCGTGCGGTGACACATTTTGGCGTGGATAAGGAAAATGCACCTGCGGTATTGAAGAAAAAAGATAAGGCGCGTTCCAATCATTACAAATATTATACCGATCAGGAGTGGGGCATGGCGTCCAACTATGATTTAAGCCTGAACAGCGGCATTCTGGGAATTGACGGATGCGTGGAAATGATTGCACAGGCATTAAAGATCGCGAAGTAAGGAAGAGGTTATGAGAAACACCAGAAAACCGATCCGGCGGGAAACATGGATGTTTGCAGCCGTGATGATCGTTCTGTTTGCCATGTTTGCGTGGAGACAGTTTTTTGGATTTAATAAAAATGATGAAATTTTTTATATCAGCACCGTCTATCGCTTTATTCAGGGTGATGCGATGCTGGTGGATGAATGGAATAATGTGCAGCTGTTCGCGCTGCTGACCTATCCTTTTTACAATCTGGTCCGGTTATTTCATCCGTCCAATACAGGAATTGTCCTCATTTTCCGTATCGGGTATCTTCTGGTACATGGAGCGGCAGCAACCTACTGTTATGTCCGGCTGAAGCGATTCGGATGGATTCGGATTTTACCGGCACTGTTTTATTTTTTGTCAACGCCGTATAATATCAACAGTCTTTCCTACAATACGCTGGCCTTTGGATTTGTGCTGCTGACGCTGGTTACCTTCGCATCGGCAGAAAAGTGGACGGTGGGAAATGCATTTTTGTGCGGCATTTTTATGGCCGGTGCAGTTCTTGCCAATCCTTATGCGGTTACGCTGTTTATTCTCTATGGAGCGGTCTGTGTTGTTTCCTGGATCCGGGAAAGAAAGAACGGAGAGTATCAGAAAGAATTAGGTCTTCTTGATATCCGCAGCTTTTTCTTCATGGGCGTGGGCGCGTTCTGTATTTTTATTTTATTTGTGATTTTTGTATTTTCCAGAGCCAGCCTTTCCGAGATTATGGAGAGCTTTTACTACATCGTTATGGATACGGAGCGAAAGAAACCGTTTCTGGAAAAATTTGCGAAGTACTTTATCCGGATTCACCGGTATTATAAAGGCCAGGTCTGTGTGACGGCGGTTCTTCTGGCTGCCTGGATCGTGGATCGGAAGAAGCGGATTCCACGCTGGCTGTATCTGACAGCAGAGATTGTGGTGGCAGTTCCGTATGTAGTTCTGTACGGATTCTTTGGTTACAGTTCCATTGTGGATGTGGTCGGAATCAACTATATTATGATTCCGCTTAGTTTTCTTGGACTCATAGCCTATATGACCACGGAGAAGAAGGACCGGCAGTTGTTCTGGTGCTGGTATTTGCCGGGACTTTTCTATACGATTCCGGCACATTTTGCAACGGATACCGGAATTTTGACGGTATCGGCATCGTATATGATTCCATCGGCTGCCTCGATTTTACTGATCTGGAAGGCAATCCGGGAACAGGATCATGCATTGTGCAAAAATGCAGTCAGAGGTCTGTTCTGTGTGCTGTTGGTACTGCAGTTTACGTCCTGTCTGTATCTCCGTATGGTTTATGTATGGGGAGATGAGCATATGCCGTATCTGACATCGGTACTGGAAGAAGGTCCGCTGCAGGGCATTCATACCTCTCCGGAAAATGAGACTCTGTACCAGGACGTGCTGAATGACATGGATGATCTTCAGCTGACCAAAGAAGATAAGCTGTTCGTCATTGGAATTGCACCCTGGATGTATTTGAATACCGATGCAGAGTGTGCGGCCTATTCCACCTGGATGACCCAGGAAACGGATCCGTTGATTCCTCTTTATTATGAACTGCATCCGGAAAAACTTCCGACGGTGATTTACTGTTATGAATATGATGAAAGCATTCTCGATACTGAGTTTGCCCAGTCATTTTTAGATAAGGGATATGTTGTGGAAACCATGAGACGCGGAATTGTGCTCACAAACCGCTAAGGGAAAGGAAAAAGAAATGATCGATTTTAATGTACCGCCTTATATAGGCACAGAAATGAAATATATTGAGGAGGCTGTAGCAAAGAATCATAAGATCTGCGGCGACGGCCCGTTTACCAAACGCTGCAATGAGTGGCTGGAGAAGAAGACCGGAACAGCGAAGGCTCTCCTGACCACTTCCTGCACCCATGCGACAGAGATGGCAGCGCTGCTGGCTGATATCAAAGAGGGTGATGAGGTGATTATGCCTTCTTACACGTTCGTATCAACGGCAGATGCATTTGTATTAAGAGGAGCTGTTCCGGTATTTGTGGATATCCGTCCGGACACCATGAATATTGATGAAAACAAGATTGAGGCAGCCATTACGGAGAAGACGAGAGTCATCGTTCCGGTTCATTATGCAGGTGTTTCCTGTGAGATGGATAAGATTATGGAGCTGGCAGAAAAATATCATCTCATGGTTATTGAAGACGCCGCACAGGGAATTATGAGTACCTATAAGGGAAAAGCACTGGGAACCATCGGTGATTATGGCTGCTTCTCCTTCCATGAGACCAAGAACTACAGTATGGGAGAGGGCGGCGCCCTTCTCATCAAGGATCCGGCCAATGTGGAACGTGCGGAGATTATCCGTGAAAAAGGTACCAACCGTGCCAAATTCTTCCGCGGACAGATTGATAAATATACCTGGGTGGATGCAGGATCTTCCTATCTGCCGGGCGATATGAACGCAGCTTATCTCATGGCGCAGCTGGATGCGGCAGATGAGATTTTTGATGACCGTATGAGAAGCTGGAACCTTTATTATGAGCTTCTGAAACCGCTGGCAGACGCCGGAAAGATCGAACTTCCCCATGTGCCGGAGCATTGTAGCCATAATGCGCATATGTTCTATATTAAGGCAAAAGATCTGGAAGAGCGTACGGAATTGATTAAATACCTGAAGGAAAATGAGATTCAGGCAGTCTTCCATTACATTCCGCTTCACGGAGCACCGGCAGGACAGAGATTCGGCCGTTTCCACGGAGAGGATGTTTACACTACCAGGGAGAGCGAGCGTCTGACCAGACTGCCCATGTTCTACGGACTGAAAGAAGAACAGGTTCGTTACATTGCTTCCAAAATAGCAGAGTTCTATGAGCGTTAAGGGAAGCTGAGAGGAAGACTATGAAAAAGATCGTTATCATCGGAGCCAATGATTTTCAGAACCAGCTGATCCTGAAGGCAAAGGAAATGGGATTTGAGACCCACGTCTTTGCATGGCAGGACGGTTCCATCGGGGAGCGCACGGCGGATTATTTCTATCCAGTCAGCATTGTGGAAATCGATGAGATTCTGGAAAAATGTAAAGAGATCAAACCGGATGCCGTGGCAACCATTGCATCTGATCTGGCAAATATTACGGTGAGCAAGGTGGCAGCAGGACTGGGACTTCCGGGAAATACACCGGAATGTATCGAAATATCTACCAATAAATATGCCATGCGTTCTGCATTTGCAAGGGCAGGCATTCCGACACCGGCGTTTTATAAAGTGGATCGGGTACAGGATGAACTTTATAAAATGAAGCTTCCGGTTATCGTAAAACCGACGGATCGTTCCGGAAGCCGTGCCATTACTAAGATTATGGATTTTAAGGATCTGGAAGCGGCAATTAAAGATGCAGTGGAGCAGTCTTTTGAGAAGAAAGCCATTGTGGAAGAGTATATCGAGGGAAATGAGTACAGCTATGAGACCATTTCCTATCGGGGAAAACATACCAATCTGGCAGTGACCAAGAAATATACCACCGGTGCACCGCATTTTATTGAGACAGGACACTGCGAACCCAGCGATCTGTCTGAGGAGATGCTGGAGAAAGTGCATAAGACCATGTATGCGGCACTGGATGCGCTGCAGATTACAGACGGCGCTTCTCATGGAGAATTTAAGGTAACACCGGAAGGTGAGATCCGGATTATCGAGATCGGTTCCCGCATGGGCGGTGACTGTATCGGTTCTGATCTGGTACCGCTGTCTACCGGATATGATTTTATGGAAATGGTCATTGATGTGGCCTGTGGAAAAGAACCGCAGATTGTCAGAAAGACAGAGCCGAAGGAGGCGCGGATCCATTTCCTGTTTACGGAGGAAGATGTAGAGAAGATGCGGGTCTATGAGGCAGCACATCCGGAAGAGATTTATCGGATCAGCGAGCTGGATATGAGCCATGCGGGTCATGTATCTGACAGTTCTACACGAATCGGCTATTACATTACGGTGAAGGATTGTAATTGTTCAGGACAGCCCGAAGCACTCGCTGCTGAGGGCGTGTGAACATGATGCAGGGGTGCAAAAGCCCATCGGTGAAGCCGATTTTCATGGATTTTGCATTCGTAACTGTGAGGGATACTGAACAGTTACGAAGGATTTGAATCAGGGAGGTCATTCATGACGGAACAGAAAACGGGAAACAGAGGCAAGATTCTGGTGCTGCTGGCCTTATCGCTGGTGATTCAGAGTCTGAGTTCTGTATTTATCAAATATGCGGGCATGTATGAGACCCTGTCCAGAGAATTTATTATTTTCTATGCGATGGCTATCGGGTGTCTCGGCGTCTATGCGATCATGTGGCAGTTTCTTCTGGAAATGATACCGCTGACCACCGCGTATTTGAGAAAAGGAATTCTCTATATTTTAATTCTTTTCTGGTCGGTTCTTTTATTTAAAGAGCAGATCACTGTCTACAACATTATTGGAAGTATCATTATTATTGTGGGGATCAGTCTGCATGGGATGGATGAACATTAGTTATGTGCTGGCATTTCTGGCGGTCTTTGTGGCGTCACTGTCACAGATTCTGCTGAAACAGTCGGCAGAGATGGAACATAAAAACTTTATTTTTAAATTTCTGAACTGGAGAGTCATTCTGGGATACGGACTGCTCTTCGGAACAACGATTCTGAACGTATTTGCCTACCGGGGTGTGGAGCTGAAAGTAACGCCCATGATTGAATCCACGGGAATTATCTGGGTGACCATTCTGGCAGTCTTTCTGCTGGGAGAACGCCCGACCAAAAGAGGAATTCTCTCCATTATTGTCACGGTCATTGGCATCATCGTATTTTCTTTATAGACATGAGTAAATTAGCAGAGAAATTAACAACATACGCGGATTCCGATTATCTTCCCATGCACATGCCGGGCCATAAACGGCGCATGGGGGATCTTGGAAATCCGTTTTTTATTGATATTACGGAGATTGACGGCTTTGATGATCTGCACCATGCGGAAGGTGTGCTGCGGGAAGCAGAACAGCGGGCGGCAAAGCTCTATGGTTCGGAGGAAACCCATTTCCTCATTAATGGAAGTACCGGCGGGATTCTGTCAGCCATTGCAGGATGCGTGCCTCATGGGGGAACCCTTCTCATGGCAAGAAACTGCCATAAATCGGTTTATCATGCAGCGCTTCTCGGAGCTTTACATACCCACTATATTTATCCACAACCGGCGGACCAAATGGGGATAAACGGCCCCATTTTTGCAGAAGATGTGGAAAAAGAACTGGAGCAGCATCCGGAAGTGCAGGCTGTGTTCCTTACCTCGCCCACCTATGATGGGGGGGTATCGGATGTGCGGACCATTGCAGAAGTGGTACATCGGAAGCATCTTCCGCTTATTGTGGATGAAGCCCATGGGGCGCATTTTCCGTTTTCAACGTATTTTCCGGAGGATTCCATAAAGAGCGGGGCGGATGTGGTCATTCACAGTGTGCACAAAACACTGCCAAGCCTGACCCAGACGGCGCTGATTCATTTGAATGGAAATCTGGCAGACCGGCAGAAGATCCGGTATTTTCTGTCAGTGTATCAGACCAGCAGCCCTTCCTATGTGCTCATGGCGGGAATTGATCAGTGTATGGAATGGACCGCTGCCCATCAGGCAGAATTTGATGTCTTTGGAAAGCGGCTGGAAGGGTTCCGGGACAGAGTCCGGAATCTGAAAGCAATAAAACTTCTGGAAGTGCCGGGAATGGACCGGTCGAAAATTCTGTTGTCGGCGGCAGGAAGAGGCGTGTCAGGGCAGGAACTGTCTGATCTTCTGCGAAAAAAGCATCATATTGAAATGGAGATGGCCTGCAGTACCTATGCCTGTGCCATTACCACCGTAGCGGACCGGGAAGAAGAACTTTCAAGATTTGCAGAGGCACTGGAAGAACTGGACCGGATGTTGGAAACACGGCCGGAACAGAGCCTGGAAGAGCGGGAAAAGGATACGGTCATCCGCACCGAACAGATCTGTACCATCGAAGAAGCATTTCAAAAAAAAACGAGATTTTGTGCGGTAGAAGAAACAGAAGGTGCGGTAAGCGGCGGTTTTGTCATGCCCTATCCGCCTGGCATTCCGTTACTGGTGCCGGGAGAGCGGATCAACCGGCAGATATTGGAGCGGCTGATGGTCTACCTGAAAGAAGGACTGACCGTTTACGGTGTCCGAGAGGGAAAAATAGAGTTATTGAAGGAATAGAGTATTATGGGAAAAATCATATGCCTTATGGGGAAGAGCTCTACAGGCAAAGATACAATTTATAAAAGACTTCTGGCGGATCCGGATCTTCATCTGAAAAAGCTGATTCCCTATACGACCCGTCCCATCCGGGAGGGAGAACAGGAAGGAATCGAGTATCATTTTGTGGATGAGGAAAGATTGCAGCAGCTGGAAGCAGAAGGCCGGATCGTGGAACTGCGGGCCTATGATACGATCTATGGCGTGTGGAAATATTTTACCGTCCGGGAGGATTCCATGGATCTTAAAAAAGAATCCTATGCAGTGATTGGTACCCTGGATTCCTGGAATGCCATGAAAGCATATTTCGGGGAGGAGCATATGCTTCCGGTCTATGTGGAAGTGGAGGACGGAGAACGGTTAAGCCGTGCCCTGGCGCGTGAGCGGCAGCAGGCGGAGCCCAAATATACGGAGCTTTGCAGAAGATTTCTGGCAGATACGGAAGATTTTTCAGAGGAGCGGTTAAGAAACGCCGGAATTACGGAGAAATTTGAAAATCAGGATCTGGAACAATGCCTTTCCGACATAAAAATTTTCATTCAAAAAACAGTCGGCATATGCTATAATGAGCGCAATGGAAATTAAGTAAGAGGGGTGAGACGATGGCTGGATTTGCAGATGTATCGGGACATGAGCAGACGATTGCTCACATGAAGAAAGCGATCGAACTGAATAAAGTATCGCATGCATATATTATCAACGGAGAGAAGGGATCCGGAAAGAAGCTGCTGGCGGGTATTTTCGCGCAGACACTTCAATGTGAAAAAAAGGGAACGGAACCCTGTATGCAGTGCCAGTCCTGTCGTCAGGCAGTCAGCATGAACCAGCCGGATATCATCCGGGTGACTCATGAGAAGCCGAATACCATCAGTGTGGAAGATATCAGAGGGCAGCTCAATGGTGATATCCAGATTAAGCCGTACAGCAGCCCCTATAAGATCTATATTGTGGATGAAGCGGAGAAGTTATCGCCCCAGGCGCAGAATGCGCTTCTGAAGACCATAGAGGAGCCGCCTGCCTATGCAGTGATTTTACTGCTGACGACCAATACAGGCATGCTGCTTCCGACCATTCTGTCCAGATGTGTGGTACTGGATTTAAAACCGGTGGCATCGGACAAGATCAAAAAATATCTGATGGAGGATCTGCAGATTCCGGATTACCAGGCAGATGTCTGCACAGCATTTGCCCAGGGAAATGTGGGAAAAGCAAGAAGACTGGCCCTGTCGGATAATTTTACAGAAATGCTGGAACATGCCATTCATCTGGTAAAATATATTTCCGAGATGGATGTAAGTGATCTGATTGAAGATTTGAAAAAGATCGGCACCTATAAGATGGAGATCAACGATTATCTTGATCTTCTGATGGTATGGTACCGCGATGTCCTGATGTTCAAGGCAACCCAGGACGCGAATAACCTGATTTTCACGGAAGAGATGAATGCAATCCGTGAAAAGGCAAAGGGAAGCTCTTATGAAGGGCTGGAATGCATTCTGAAGGCACTGGAGAAGGCGAAGATCCGTCTCAATGCCAATGTGAATTTTGATATGGTGATGGAGCTTCTGCTTCTGACCATGAAGGAGAACTGATATGGTAAAAGTAATCGGCGTGCGTTTTCGGCATGCAGGAAAGATTTATTATTTTTCCCCGGGAAAACTGAAGGTAAAGACGGGGGACTATGTGATCGTGGAGACGGCCAGAGGTCTGGAATACGGTTATGTAGTCATTGGAAATAAAGAAGTGGATGACAGCAAGGTGGTACAGCCCTTAAAGCCGGTTTTAAGAATGGCCACGGAGCAGGATACCAGACAGGCGGAGGAAAATAAGGAGAAGGAAAAAGAAGCCTTCAAAATCTGCCTGGAAAAGATCCGCAAACACAAGCTGGAAATGAAGCTCATTGATGTGGAATATACCTTTGATAATAATAAAGTACTGTTTTATTTTACCGCAGACGGACGTATTGACTTCCGTGAGCTGGTAAAGGATCTGGCAGCTGTTTTCCGTACCAGAATCGAGCTGCGTCAGATTGGTGTCCGTGACGAGACCAAGATTTTAGGCGGGATTGGCATCTGCGGAAGGCCGCTTTGCTGCCATACCCATCAGTCTGAGTTCCTGCCGGTTTCCATTAAGATGGCAAAAGAGCAGAATCTGTCCCTGAATCCTGCCAAGATTTCCGGTGTGTGCGGACGTCTCATGTGCTGTCTGAAGCATGAGCAGGAGACTTATGAGGATCTGAACAGCCGTCTTCCGGGGATTGGTGATTATGTAACAGCTCAGGATGGAAGCAAGGGCGAAGTAAGTTCTGTCAATGTGCTGCGCCAGCTGGTAAAAGTTATTGTCACCCTGCCAAATGAAGAGAAAGAGATCCGGGAATATCCGGTGGAGGAACTTCGGTTCAAACCGCGTCGGAGAAAAGAAAAGGTCGGAAAGAACAAAGGCGCCGAGGATAAGAACGATAAGGCACTGAAGGAACTGGAAGCGCTGGATCGCAAGGAAGGAAAAGCAAAACCCCATGACAAACAGTAAAGGGACACTGTATCTGTGCGCCACGCCCATTGGAAATCTGGAAGACATGACCTTCCGGGTCGTGCGGATTCTGAAGGAAGTGGATGTCATTGCGGCAGAGGATACGCGGAACAGCGTGAAGCTTCTGAATCATTTTGACATTCACACGCCCATGACCAGTTATCATGAATTTAATAAAATCGATAAAGGACATTATCTGGTAAGCCGTCTCCTGAACGGGGAAAACATTGCCCTAATCACCGATGCGGGGATGCCGGGCATCTCCGATCCGGGAGAAGAGCTGGTGCGGATGTGCCGGGATGCGGGAGTTCCCGTGACGGCAGTACCAGGAGCCTGTGCCTGTGTGACGGCGCTGGTCATTTCCGGACGTCCTACCAGACGATTTTGTTTTGAAGCATTTCTTCCTACGGATAAAAAGGAACGGAGAGCGGTTCTGGAAGAACTGAAGACGGAAACCCGTACCAGTGTGATCTATGAAGCGCCGCACCGACTGGTAAAGACGCTCCAGGAGCTTTTAAGCGAGCTGGGAGACCGGAAAATTACGGTCTGTAAGGAATTGACCAAGAAGCACGAGACGGGCCTAGAAACGACGCTTCAGGAAGCAGTTCCCTATTATGAGCAGAATGAGCCGAGAGGGGAATATGTGCTGGTGCTGGAAGGCTGTTCCAGGCAGCAGATGGAGCAGGAAGCCCAGGATGCATGGAAGGAAATGCCCCTGAAGGATCATATGAAAGTTTATGAAGATCAGGGTATGAACCGGAAGGATGCCATGAAGCAGGTGGCAAAGGACCGGGGAGTCGGAAAAAGAGAGATCTATCAGGCACTTCTTGAGGAAGAGGAACAGGTATGAATATTGAATTAAAACCAGGAGAGCGGCTGGATGATCTCCAAAGAAACGGTTATCGGATCATTCAGGATCCGGGCCGTTTTTGTTTTGGAATGGATGCGGTGCTGCTTTCCGGATTTGCAAAAGTAAAGCCTGGAGAACGGGTGGTGGATCTGGGAACCGGAACGGGCATTATTCCCATTCTGCTGGAAGCAAGGACAAAGGGCGCGTCTTTTACCGGGCTGGAGATCCAGCCGGAGAGCGCGGATATGGCGAGAAGAAGCGTCCTGCTTAATGACCTGCAGGAGCGGGTACATATTGTGGATGGGGATATTAAGGAGGCTGTAAAGATTTTTGGAGCGGCGTCCTGCCATGTGGTGACCAGCAATCCTCCTTATATGACAGAGCATCATGGACTGCAGAATCCGGATCAGCCAAAGGCTATTGCCCGCCATGAGGTTCTATGTACGCTTCATGATGTGGTGAGCCAGGCAGCAGGACTTCTGATGCCTGGAGGAAGATTTTATATGGTACACCGGCCGTTCCGGCTGGCAGAGATTATGACAGAATTATGTGCCTGCGGGCTGGAACCCAAGCGGATGCGGCTTGCCTATCCGTTTATTGACCGGGAACCGAATATGGTACTCATCGAGGCAATTAAAGGTGGAAAATCAAGAATCACGGTGGAAAAGCCGCTGATTATTTATAAAGAGCCGGGAAAATATACCGACGAAATCTATGAAGTGTATGGATATTGAACGTAAAGAAGGCGAAAAAAGTGGCGGAACAGAAAAATGATTTTGGTACAGGAAGCGTAGAGCGGAATATTATCAATATGGCCGTTCCCATGACTGTGGCGCAGGTGCTGAATCTTTTATACAATCTGGTAGACCGGATGTATATCGGACATATTCCGGGTGCCAGTTCCCTGGCATTGACCGGAGTGGGCATCACCTTTCCGGTCATCAGTATGATTACGGCATTTGCAAGTCTCTTTGGAATGGGTGGAGCTCCGCTTTGCTCCATGGCGCGGGGAAAAAAGGACTATGAGAAGGCACGGCGGATTATGCAGGATGCATTCTGGATGCTGGTCATTACCGGAATTTTACTGACCATTGTGGGATTTCTCATCGAAAAGCCCCTTCTCTATGGACTGGGAGCCAGCGAGGTGACCTATCCCTATGCCAGCGCCTATCTGAAGATTTATCTGCTGGGAAATCTGTTCGTAATGATCGGCCTTGGCATGAATCCTTTTGTCAATTCACAGGGATTTGGAACCACAGGAATGGTTACGGTAGGACTGGGTGCAGTGATCAATATTGTGCTGGATCCGTTATTTATTTTTGTATTTCATTTAGGCGTGCAGGGCGCGGCGGCAGCAACGGTATTATCCCAGCTGGCAGCAGCCATCTGGGTGCTGGTATTTCTGACTGGAAAAAAGCCCATGCTTCAGCTGTCTCTTCACTGGCAGATGCCGGACTGGAAAATTGTACGGCAGATTGTCACTCTGGGCATGGCTAATTTCATTGTAAACTTTACCAACAGCCTGGTACAGGTGGTATGTAACCGTCAGCTGCAGGTTTACGGCGGAGATCTGTATGTGGGCGTTATGACAGTGCTTACGTCCGTCAGGGATGTGGCAACCATGGTGGTTCACGGAATCACCAGTGGCGCGCAGCCGGTCATCAGTTTTAACTATGGAGCGGGATTAAAGGCCAGAGTGAAACGGGGCATCCGTTTTATGACCATTGTCTGTATCGTCTATACCTGTATTGTGTGGGTACTGACCCTGGCATTTCCGGAAGTATTTATCCGCATGTTTAACTCGGAACCGGATCTTGTGGCGGCAGCAGTTCCGTCCATGCATCTTTATTTCTTTGGATTTTGCTTTATGGCGCTGCAGTTTGCAGGTCAGTCTACGTTCCAGGCACTGGGAGAAGCAAAATATGCCATCACCTTTTCCATTTTCCGAAAGGTGGTGATCGTGGTGCCGCTGACCATTCTCCTTCCGCTGATTCCGGCTTTGGGACTGAACGGAGTCTTTATTGCGGAACCCATCTCCAATGTGGTGGGAGGCTGTGCGAGCTTCTTTACCATGCTGGCGGTGATCTGGTTTAAAAAATTAAAGGAGCAGACGGCATGAAGATCATAGCTCATATTCATACGGATTTTCCGGACAAATTCGGCATTCCCAGACAGAGCGGCCTGGTAAAGGGACTGGTCGGACAGATTGTATTCGAACCGGAATACCGGAATCCGGAGATTGTAAAAGGAATCGAAGAATTTACCCATATCTGGCTGCTGTGGAAATTTTCCGAGTCCAGAAAAGAACACTGGTCTGCAACAGTGAAGCCGCCACGGTTAGGCGGAAAGGTGAGAAAAGGTGTGTTCGCTACCAGATCGCCATTTCGCCCTAATGATATTGGGCTTTCCTGTGTGCGGCTGACCAAAGTAGAGCTGGACGAAAAAAGGGGACCGGTGCTGACGGTAGAAGGCGCGGACTTGATGGACGGGACCCCCATTTATGATATTAAGCCCTATATTCCTTTGTCGGACTGCCACCCGGAAGCTTCCGAAGGATATACAAAGGAGACGAGGGTCCATGAACTGGAGGTGCATTTTCCGGAAGAACTGCTTCGGGTTTATCCGGAAGAAAAGCGGGAGACCGTGATCGGTGTGCTGGCCCAGGATCCAAGACCTGCCTATGTGCAGGATCCGGAACGGATCTATGGGGTTTCCTTTGCGGGATATGATGTAAAGTTCAAGGTGGAAGACAACATTCTGACGGTGCAGAATGTGGAAAAGATTAAAATATAGGTTCACTAGTGAAGCGTCAGCAGAGTAATATCTGCTGGCATTTATTGTGTAGGAAAGAATAGTAATATAAAATAGTTGCTTTTTTAGTAACTGTATGTTATGATCTAAACATATAGTTAGTCTGACTAATTCATACTTCATTCTCGGAGCTCTGATCGAGCAAAATTCCCGAATGATTCAATTTCATACAGAACAGGTGTGGGAAGAAGCTTCTTTCAGAAACTGAGAATCCATGGTAGAATAGTAGAAGAATAAGTCTCTCTTTTCATATCTGATCTGTACAGTACAAAAGGAGAGATGATATGGAAGCAAAAACAAGAGATGATTTTCTGATGTCCCCGACCGTGGACTACTGTTTTAAAGAGCTGTTGGCCTACCCGGAAATCAGAAAAGGATTTGTGGCGGCAGTTCTCAACAAGGATCCGGACGAAATCGAAGAAACAACTTTGATGCCGACAATTCTCAGTAAAGACACTGAGAATGGGAAATACGGCATTCTGGATGTGCGCGTGCGTATGAAGAATGGATCACAGATGGATCTGGAAATGCAGGTTGCACCGTTCAAGTTCTGGGATAACCGGG